>NZ_BAABMM010000032.1:0-9868 GCF_045865205.1 Candidatus Rickettsia kedanie
CGTTACAGTGCTAATACTTATACTCTTCACTTCCCTTTTTAAATATCATTTTTTCTAGCTAACAGAGTTGCAATTAGCAAATTCCTTGCAAATTGCTTACTTATTTTCCTTAACTTGACGCGTATGATTTGCAACAGTGCCCAAACTTTAACAGAGTATCTATTAAAGATATTGCTCCGGAGGTTACTGCTGAAAGCGTTTCTCTTATGGATGATTTGCATGGTGATCCGACTTTGATAGCATTATTGTAGCAACAGCAAAATGCCTTAGAGCTACCTTACTAGAGATCAAAAAATTCTTAACTGGGCTAAGTTAGGACATATTAAATCAATATCTATCTCAGAACTATACTCCACAGTAAAATGAAAAGTTGGTAGACGAAGCTCAATTTGGAAAAGAGCAAGGAGTTTGCACGCCGAAGGAGTGGAGCGTATAATAAACGTTCAGCATCCGAGGACTTACAAAGACGATGTAGCCAATTGTTCAAATTCAGCGAGTATAGTATATAACAATAACAATTGATTATTTCCTCAATATCCAATAAAATCCTTTTTAAAATTGAGTTAAAAAAATAATGCATAATACTGACGTTATAATAATCGGAGCGGGACCGGTCGGGCTGTTTACGATTTTTCAGGCCGGAATGCTTGGGATGAAGTGCCACATTATCGATGTTCAAGAAACCATAGGAGGTCAGTGTATTACTCTATACCCTGACAAGCCTATTTACGATATACCAGCATATCCTAAAATTGCTGCAGAAGAGCTAATAAAACAGTTAGAGCTTCAAGCTGCTCCTTTTAAGCCTGTATATCACTTAAATCAGCAGGCTACGGAGCTGAATAAGCAAGGTGATTTTTTTGAAATTAGAACCTCAAAAAATACTATTATTAAAAGCAAAGCTATTATTATTGCAGCGGGAGCTGGTTCATTTGGTCCAAACAAACCGCCTCTTGCAAATATTGAAGATTTTGAAGGCAAATCGGTTTTTTATTTTATTAATAATAAAAGTAAATTAGCAGGTAAAAATATAGTTATAGCGGGAGGCGGTGATTCCGCCGTCGACTGGGCTATTTCTCTTTCAGAAATTGCAAATAAAATATATTTAGTGCATAGACGAGATAAATTTACGGCAGCTCCTGAAAGCATAAGGCAGTTAAGAGATATTGCAGAAACTGGTAAAATCGAATTAGTCACCGGTTATCAGTTAAATGCTTTAGATGGCAATAATAGTGAACTTCAAACAGTTATAGTTAAAGACCTGCAAAATAATATTCGCAAATTAGATGCCAATATATTACTACCGTTTTTTGGTTTAAAACAAGATCTAGGCGCTTTAGCTAATTGGGGTTTAGATGTTAAGCTTCAGCATATTGAAGTAGATAATTCCTATTATCAAACTAATATAGAAGGTATTTATGCCATTGGCGATATTGCTCATTATGCCGGTAAGCTTAAGCTGATTCTTACGGGCTTTGCTGAAGCTGCAAGTAGCCTTCATCATGCTTATAGTAGAGTATTTGACGGTCAGGCTCTACATTTTGAATATTCTACCACTAAGTATGGGGAAGGAAGTAAGTATTCCATGTCATGCCTGTGAAAGTATTGTTATGTGAAACAAAAAAAGTACTCGGTATCATACCGTGGCTTGACTACGGTATCCATAAAAACAATAAAAATACTAATATTAGTATTTTTAACTTGATCCCGAGATCAAGTCGCTGGATGACAACTGAAAAAGGATAAAAATATAGTGAATAATATAATTGACGGTAAAGCGTTAGCAAATGAGATACTAGCAGATTTAAAGCTAGAAATTCAAGAACTTAAAAGTCAAACCAATGCTTCACCGAAGCTTGCTATAGTACTAGTGGGCGATAATCCAGCAAGCATTATTTATGTAAAAAATAAAATAAAAAATGCACATAAAATAGGAATCGATACTTTATTAGTAAATCAATCTACTACTATTCATACAAATGATTTAATAACAAAAATCAATGAGTTAAACCATGATAACGAGATTTCGGGAATTATAGTTCAGCTTCCGTTGCCAAACTCCATAGATAAAAATAAAATTTTATCTGCTGTATCACCATATAAAGATGTTGATGGGTTTCATCCTGTAAATGTTGGTTACTTACATAGCAGTATTATAGTCAAATCAGTTGGATTTAATTACAAGGAACAAGGAGCGAAGCCTATAACTAATAGGAGAGAGACAAGTGACGATGTAAGCGAATTCAAATCATTTGACTATAGTCAAGGTTTTATACCCTGCACTGCCCTTGGTTGTCTTGCAGTTATAAAAAAATACGAACCTAATTTAAGTGGTAAAAACGTTGTAGTTATTGGACGCTCAAATATAGTAGGAAAACCTTTAAGTGCTTTACTATTAAAAGAAGATTGCAGTGTTACTATTTGCCATTCTAAAACACACAATTTAAGCTCTATCACTTTAAAAGCCGATATTGTAGTTGCTGCAATAGGTTCACCTTTAAAATTAACTGCAGAATATTTTAATCCTAAATCGATAGTAATTGATGTAGGCATTAATAGAATTAGCGGCAATAAAATTATCGGTGATGTTGATTTTGAACATGTTAAGTCTAAAGTAAAATATATTACTCCCGTCCCGGGTGGCATCGGACCGATGACTATTGCTTTTTTACTTAAAAATACGGTTAAGGCATTTAAGGATTCTTATAGTACAGTATGTCATTTCTGCCTTTAGCGACTTTGTTGCATGGTTCTTATGTCATTCCCGCAAAAGCGGGAATCCAAAAACAGTATCAATACAGCAGATTTTTGAAATTAAAAGCTCGTTTTATCTCGCTTTATGCTGGATTCCTGCTTTCGCAGGAATGACATTGAACACTTTTCTCGAGCCATGCAACAAGGATCCTTGAGCTAGGAATGACATCAAATTTTATAAATACTCGCAAGTTCTACATAATTTCTTACATTATCTTGCATATATTCTAAATCTTGATCAGTTAAAGATCTAACAAATTTTACAGGGGAACCCATCCATAATTCTTTAGATTTAATTATCTTCTTTGGCGGGATAAGACTTCCTGCAGCAATAAAAGCATATTCTTCTATTACTGCATAATCCATTATCGTAGTACTCATCCGATAAATGCATTATTATGTATTGTGCAGGCATGAATAAGAGAAAGATGACCGATAGTTATGCTATTGCCTATTTCTACCGGTCTGTTAAATCTTGAAGTATGAATTACACTACCGTCTTGTACGTTAGTATTATTTCCTATTTTTATTGATTCAACGTCGTCTCCAAGAACTGTATTAAACCAAATACTTGTTGAATTACTACCTCCTATTTTCAACATCTCCTATTAAGAAAAGCTGCTTTCGGCAATATATGCAGTTTTATCGATTCTTGGCATAACTCTTTTATAAGGGATAATAATCATTAATTATAATCTACCCAAGAAATATTACCATCTTTACGATAATACACTATATTGATACGATCATTATTGATATTTTTAAATACTACCGCAGGTAAATCTTCTAAATCCATCTTCATTACCGCTTCTTTTACTGATAATTTAAATATTTCTACAGGCTTTTCAGCGATAATTGCCGGATTATCATTATCTTCGGAATTAGAGGCTTCACTATCAGATTGCAGATTAATAATATATTTGGTACCTTCGTAAGCAATTTCTGATATTTTTACTTTACCAGCATGATGATTTTTGAATTTTGATTTATATTTTCTAAGCTGTTTTTCTAGTTTTGACATAGCTTTATCAAAAGCTACATATGTATCGCTACAACTATCATGACTTTTGACTATATTATGTTTACCTGAGCCATATTTTACTATAATATCACATTTAAAGTTCATTCCCTCTTTTGAAAAATGTATATCTATATTTATTATATCGGTAAAATATTTTTTAACGACTTGCGTAGCCCTCTCTTTTGAATATTCTTGTAAATTATTACCGATCGAAATATGTTGAGCTGAAACTGAAATAATCATAAATAACCTTTATAATCTGAAATAATTAATATATAGGCGTTACTAAATAACACCTATATAATTAATTTATATTTAGAGTAATTTCAAGTTTTATTACAAATTAATTCATCTAAACTTTAGCTGTAGAGCTTAGGACGCTTATCTTTATTTTGTTACGATTTAATTAGTTTTTTAGCAGTCTTTCTGACATAATTAGACTCAATGCCCATTGCTAAAGCAGGTAGCATTAAAATTTTCATTATTTTCAAACAGCCACTTTTTAGCATTATATTCTGCTTTTGTCGATTCTTTTTTGGTAGAAGTATTAGTTGCATCTATTATTGCCTGTATAATAATAGCACTTCTAAGAGCAATATCGGGTATAGGATAAAGTTTAATATGCTCAAAAGGAGTAGTTAATTTAATGACATATGGTTTAGTCATATAAAACCTCTAATAATTATTAATAAAATAAGATTTTATTAATATAAATGTAACCCACAGGTTTTTCTTTTTAATAAAGTCCTTAAAAAGTATAATAATTTTCAAAGCTTTCACTAATAGTTACTAATTTGGATTAATAATAATAAGCAGGAATGTTTAGAGGTTTAAGTGCTGTATATTTTTTGATAAAATAAGATATTTTACTCTTGCAGGAATAGAAGAATTATTATATATATTGTTATCTCGTATCTAAAAGGGGGTGTAGCTCAGTTGGTTAGAGCGTCTGCCTGTCACGCAGAAGGTCGCGGGTTCGAGTCCCGTCACTCTCGCCAAGCCCTGTCAGGGTTTTGGGGTATTTCTTCGTTTTCTAAAAAATTCATATGCTCCTTTTATGTGTCAAAATATCTAATTTTTGTATTAAATCTCTTTTAAATTCCGATTTTTAAATATTATCAAAAAACTAACCCCGTATACTTCTTAAAACAATTTCAATTCATTTGCTTCTAATTAAATTTCTATTGCATTCTTAACACTCCTTATTATTGTCTTGTCTATAAGCTCATTTTTAACAAAATAAATAAATGTATAGTTATGTTTAAAGAACAATCTAAATTTCATATGAAAAACTAATAGAAACAATAAGAGCGAGAAATACAAAATGTAAGGATTAAAACTATATTTTCTACGTTAATATCTTTTGAGATCCTCACACCCGCAAGCCCTTCAATCGTATTATACTTCTTCCATTTAATGATTAAATTTTGGAAAGTCGTGCCAGTTTCAGTATATCCTGAATCCCTAATATCGGAGTATCTAATCCCTAACGTTGAGGTTCAATTAATCGCTTTCGGAGCTAAATAGCTATAACCAGCTAAAATCTGTCCGATATATGAGCATGATTTATATTTACCGATTGCCGTTTCATAACTAATCCAATTCCTACCCAAAGCAATATTACGCTGTGAATAATTCTTAACTTTGCTATCACCGTAAGAAGCTATACTTTCAAAAAACCAATTTTTATTCGGTACATTATATAAGCCGTATAAAGAGTAAATATTGCTCTGTATTTTACTTTTATCACCGACATTATTGCTTTTCTGCTTTACCATTTAAAGCCTGTCCACCGCTAGCTAGTATTAATACCGCAGGTTAAGTTTGAATTAGCAGCAAAGGTTAAATAGTTATTACCGTTACCTTGAATTTCGGTAATAGAATAATTACCGCCAGCAGATAGCGACCTGCACCTACTTTCAGCATTGCTATATTGGTGATTAAACCGGTAACTTCACCTGCTCCGCCCCAATTTAATGTACCATTCACATTACCAGTACTTGTAACGATACCGTCAATTTTTATACCATCATTAAGATTTATTACACCTGCATTACCTTGGAAATCTACATTTACTGAATCTTGATGTTCAAATACCATACCGCCGGTATTTAACATTTATAGCATCTAGAGCGTAAGTAGCGGCTCCTGTTACTTCACCGATACTTATATTTGCAATCTTAGCAGATGTTAGGATTTGGTCGGTAAATACTGCACCATTGTTTATATTTAACTGCTAAATATTTTGTACATCCAAATTATTAGTGACAGTAACTTTCCCTTTGATATTCAAGCTAGCTAACTCATTACCGAGTGTTGCTCCATTATTACCGTTACTGTCTAAAGTTACAATACCGCCACCAAGTTTTTATACTGTTTAAGCTATTAGCAAATGTAACAGTGTGGTCTATCGGTGCAGATAATATTAATTGTGAATCTGCATCACCAAAATTAATGCTACTATTTACGCTACTTAAAAGAGCTAAATTGCCGTTATTAACTTGAACGGTAAAGTTTTGTGGAGTTCCTACCTTTCCTATATTAATCGTTTTAACCGTACCAATACTTGCATCAGTAGATTTTAAGGTAGTGAAAACGTTTAATATACCGTTTTGTCCGTTTGCTATAACAGCATTTAAGTTATATGTATTATTACTGTTAAATTCTAAACACCGTTCACTCCGAAATCAATATTAGGAGTGGTTAGATTTCTGCTAAGCTGTAATACTCCACCGTTTGTAAAATTAATATTACCTACAAATATATCATTTGCTATAGTTACGTTTTTTGTATTATCGCCTTGGATATTTATATTAGTAGGGCTATTTGCAGCATCCGTACCTATATTTTGAGTTACATTACCGATAAAATTCAATGTACCGCCTATACCACCGATGCTAAGTACTGCTCCAGTAATGACAGAGCTGTCTCCTAAATTAAACGTTCCGTTAATACCTTTGAAATCAATATTTCCTACTATGCCTTTATTAGCCGTTAGTGTTGCCAACCCAAGTAAAATATTTACTGCGGCTAATGAGCTATATTACCTATATCGCCGTTATTAAATACTCCTCCTACAAGACCGGGCACCGGTACTCAAGCTTACGCTACCGCGATTAGGAATTGTTGCTCCTGTGGCATTAGAGTTAGTGCATAATGTTCCGCATAGTGATACCGTTGTTAGAAATTTTCTTAATATTTTTGATTTTTTCATTAATATTAACCCCAATATATTAATTATTTTTTAATTATATTAGTAATTAGTTAAGAAATCTTAATGTGTTTTATATAGATAAAGTTAATTTTAATTAATAATTTGTAGCAACTTTTTTACAACAATAGATTTTTAGGATTATTTATAAGAAAGTAATAAATTTTATGGATTGAACCACAGTCGAAAGATTACGGTGTTATTGCATGGCTCGGTTTTTCCGTAATTGCGAGAAGGCATTGCCCGCGTGAATACCAACTTTAGCGAATTCCAAGACCCCGTTGTTGTTATATTCCACTTTAGTTTGATCGCTAATTACTGCTTCTTGTAGTTCAGTGTGTTGTTTCTGTCCTTCTTGTGCATGCTGATCATTAGGATTAGTTACGAGTAGTACATTGAGGAGGGATATTTGCCATAATGATTTATCAGCTCTGCTGCTGTTATAATTGTCTGAATCTTTTACGAAAAATCTCTGTTTAGAGATAAAATTATTATCTTCTAGAGTCTTTAATGCTTTAGCTAGACTGTTTCTATGTAATTTAAGCTCTTTTTGTAATTCTTGATATGATGTAACAATAGAGTATAAATTATGAGTTAACGAATTATCAGAATTGTATTTATTAGCATAAAACTTATAAATCTTAGTAAAAAGATACAGCATTATTATTTTAGATGTTGCAGCAATGCTACAATTAGAATTTAATCCTTTTAAGAACTGATAAGGCACTCTTATAAACATCTTAGTTTTTTCAAGATGTTGCCTTTTGCCTTTTATGGTAGGTATAAAAGTTTTATCTATAGAATCCAAACTCTTTGAGTTACTTTGGTGTACTGCTTCATCATGTATGTCACATAAATCAAACCTATCAGGCTCATATCTAAGATCATTAAACACCTTATCAGGAATAGTTGTGGTAATAATGTTACGATTATTCTGCCCTTTATCATTCTTATCTCTATGAACAAGGAAATATCCTTTATCCTCTAGGGCTTTTTGTAGAACAAACACTTCAGCTTTAGAACAAGATAACCTAGAAGACCAGCTTTTAGCAGGTAGCGAAATAGATCTATTACGTCCTTTAGAGGAGTTAATATAAGAACAAGAATCAGCTAAGATATAGTACATCTTCTCAAGAGAAGATAACCTAGAGCATGATAATATGTGTGATAATAAACACCCAGTTACCGGGATGTATGATTGATTATTTGTGGTATCATGGTATTTATGTATACTTATATCGTCACTTGGTAGCCCAAGCGGGTAAAATAATTGCATTTTATGCTCCTTTTATGGAGCTAAGTACCTAAAACCCTTGACTTTTTTTTAGAAAAATGATACACGTAACAAATGTAGATAGCAAAATGTTGGACGCATTTTATTTAAAATATCTTCATTGTTGTGGACGTTGGGTTTCTATATTTTTAGAAACTTAACTCCTCTACTTATATTCCTCATGCTTCTGTAGCTTTATTGATGCTAATTTCTCCATTATAGCACTAGTAATCCAAATAGATCTGTCTTGATTTTCCTGAGCCCTATAACTATCTAATTCTACTAACAACCTTTCTGGTATGTTAATTGAAATTTTAACTTTTCCATCGGAAGTAGATTTCTTTCACCTAGATAAATCATTATTAATTTAAACTTTACCAGACACTACAACAGATATTTTTATAATACAACAAAAAAATATTATTTATTTATAATTAGTGTAATATTTATTACCACAATTTATATTATATATATTACTAAGAGGAGGAGTTGGTATAATTAGTTACCTTCTTTATATTAGAATCTAAATTATCTGATATAAAATTAATTAAACCTCTAATAACTTCAGAATCTGAATATATTTTTCTATGATTATGACTATTGACTACTTTAACAATTTTTATAAGATTTTCTGCATCTAATTGTCTTAAACGAAAGGTTTTAGTCTTATAATGAGTTGTTTTATCATTGGATGAGGTAATAAATCCACTTTTTTCTATAGGCTTGTTTGCAATTATTTTTGTAACAGTTTTTGAAAGCTTACTTTCTGCGAATGGATTTAGTTTAGATTTATGCATAATGTATCACCTCTTCTACTAGTAAGCTAAAATCCTGTGCGCCTTTTGAGGAATTATTAAATATTTGTATAGGCAAATTATTAATTTATGCTTGGTTAATAGCTTCATTTTTTCTAATTATAGTCGTTAATAAATGTTTATCCAAAGCATTTAACTGTTCATTAATGTACCTATTAGTTTGAGATTTTTTTTGTTCATATAAATTTTTTAAAATAAAAAATTTATAATCGTGTTCTTCTTTTATTTCTTGTATTGCTGTTAATAAATCAGCCATTCCATCTAGTGAATATCTCCCATAATTTGTAGGAATAATTATTGCATTGGCACAATATACGGCATTTATGGCTAAAATCCCTAGCGTTGGCGGGCAATCTAGAATTATATAATCATAATCCTTTTTTATATTATTTAAGTGATTTTGTAGTATCCTTTCTCTGTAAACAGTACTACTAATTTGCTCAATAACAGTCGCAAGTTTTATATTAGAAGGAATAATTTTTAAATTATTTAATTTTTCATTATGTACTATTGCTGCTATAATTATATTATTAATATCTAGCTTCTTATTAATAAAAGCAGTAGCAATGGTTTTATCGTA
Organism: Candidatus Rickettsia kedanie; assembly: GCF_045865205.1. NCBI lineage: Bacteria > Pseudomonadati > Pseudomonadota > Alphaproteobacteria > Rickettsiales > Rickettsiaceae > Rickettsia > Candidatus Rickettsia kedanie. The sequence continues at coordinate 9,655 of NZ_BAABMM010000032.1, forward strand.
TGAAACTGTTTCTGGGCAATATATACAACTAGAATGAGCCTGAGGTTCAAGGTCTATAAGTAATACGCGAGATGTTTTCTTATATAAACCAAAGGAAATATTAACAGCAATAGTAGATTTACCGCCCCCCTTTTTTGATTTATTATTGCAATAATTTTGAGATGACATACACAATCTCTATGTGATACAAGTGTAATGCACACGTACCACACAA
>NZ_BAABMM010000033.1:0-12982 GCF_045865205.1 Candidatus Rickettsia kedanie
TTGTGTGGTACGTGTGCATTACACTTGTATCACATAGAGATTGTGTATGTCATCTCAAAATTATTGCAATAATAAATCAAAAAAGGGGGGCGGTAAATCTACTATTGCTGTTAATATTTCCTTTGGTGCTACGTTAAGGATCGTGTTAGGATTTTTTGATATTATGCATAGCCATACACCACCCTATCAACCCCACATCCTGCGCTAAGCCTCCGTATAACATGCGAGTAGTTATGCCTAATCCAATCCGCTATGAATCTTGTTGGCATTGTTAGCGTTAGTGTGTTGGTTTCCATGCACTCAACGGCTAATGCTTTAGAAAACCAAACCTCATCTACTACCACCCCTAACTCTTCTCTCAATCTCTTTCTGATTTGATTCCATGCTTTGTTTTCGTGGATTATATCTAGTCCCTTACTGCTATCTGAACTTCCAATATCTTTGCTATTAGAGATAATAGCAGATGGCTTGATTTGAGGATATATCATTTCCTTTTTTGCTTCTTTTGCTATCTCTCCTGTATCTATTCCATCTTCATCCTCTCCGACATCTCCAACCACAGCCACATAATAACCGTTAATACCATATACTGCCTCTAATTGCTCGCTTAAGCATTCTATTTGCCTCGTGTTTAAATCTAATCGGTTTGAAATTAATGCAGTAATAAAGCTATTATCAGGATTTAGCTTAAACTCTACCTGCGTTAGTATCTCATATGCCACATTAGTACTAAATCTCCCTGCTATTTTCTTCCTAACTTGCATTTCTTTGCTGGTATCCAAGGAATTCTCTATTTGGCTTAGGTATTTCTCATATTCTAATAAGTTTTGCTCTTCCGAATTAATGTTACAGCTGAACCTAAATGTTGTATGATTTACTAGCGGTCCTTGATGTTTCTCGTGCTTTAGTATCTGTACCATATAGCTTAAAAATGTCAATTTGTTCTTAAATCTATTCTCAGGATATTTGATATAGAGTTTTAACAGTAACTGATTTACAAAGTTAATGCTAAATTCTCTACCAGCTCTAAAGTTCAGTGTATCAACATCTTTCGCAGAAAGTGGATAGAAGTGCCTTAATTCCGTATATTCAGATATACCTTTGATGATTCTTGCAGCGTACTCAGAGGTAGTATTAGAACAAGATGGTTGAGTCTTGATAGAGCTTTTAAAAGAATTTTTATAAGATTCAGATGGAAACGAGCTTTGCTCGCTTCCCAAAAACTCTTTTTTAGTATCTAAATAATCTATATTTTCAATAATACTATTCTTTAATACAAAGTCTTTATTATTTAATTGACTAGAATCAGTGCAAGCAGGGTCATATTTAGTGCATTCCCATTTGTTATTCCTACGAAAAGCGGGCATCCAAGTTTCTTTGGTATCATACCGTGACTTGATCACGGTATCTTAGGACTTAGTCTACGATACGAAATCCCGCGCTCAAGCCACGGGATAATATTAAAGGTTACTGAATTCCTGCTTTCGCAGGAATGATATCGAGGGTTTAGCGATGACATCGAGGGTTTTTAAAAATTATCCGTACTATATACTTCTAGTAAATGAAAAGCAGATAGACGAAGTGTAATTTGGAAAAGAGCAAGGCGTTTTATATTTTTTGACCGCAGCGTACATAAACGATCACGCAGATCAAAAAATATAAAACAACGACGCCCATTTTTCAAATTAAACGAGTATATGACCGATCTCTATTTATTTAACGGGGTTTCTACCAAAGCATGCTTAAGTACTTGGTCGATATTTGACACGGATATAATTTCTAGGCTTTCTTTTATATGCGACGGTATATCTTTTAAGTCTTTAACATTCTCCTCAGGAATTAATACGGTTTTAATCCCTCCCCTGCTCGCAGCAAGTAACTTCTCCTTAAGACCACCTATAGGTAAAACATTTCCTCTTAAAGTAATTTCACCAGTCATTGCTACAGTGCGGTGTACGGGTATTTTAGTCATTAACGAAACAATAGTAGTAAACAAAGCACAGCCGGCAGACGGTCCATCTTTTGGAATCGCTCCGGCCGGTACGTGAATGTGAATATCAAAATCTTTATAATTATCGTATTTTAATCCAAAATTTGTTGCTCTGCTTCTAAAACAACTATAGGCAGCTATTGCCGATTCTTTCATAACATCACCAAGTTTTCCAGTGGTCTTTATTTCACCTTTCCCTAGAAATGCTAAAGCCTCTATAGTTAAAAGCTCTCCTCCTAATTCAGTATAAGCAAGTCCTGTAGTACTCCCTATTTGGTCTTCTTGCTCGGCAAGCCCGAAATTATATTTTTTAGCCCCTAAAAATTCTTCAAGATTATTACTATCTATGGCGATATGCTTAACTGTTTTATCTACTAAAATTTGCTTTAATGCTTTTCTAGTTAACGCTCCTATTTCACGTTCTAAAGCTCTTACACCTGATTCCTTGGTATAATATCTAATTAAATCCAAAATTGCCGTCTCAGATATAGTAATTTCATCTTTTTTGATTTTATGCATTTTAAATTGTTTCGGCACTAAATAATTTTTGACGATTTGGCGCTTTTCTTCCTCTACATAACCGGATATATATATTTTTTCCATTCTATCACTTAAAGCTCTAGGTAAATCATGTGAGTTAGCAGTAGCAATAAATATTACATTTGATAGATCATATTCTACTTCTAGATAATGATCAACAAAGTGACTATTCTGCTCAGGGTCTAATACCTCAAGCAAAGCGGATGCCGGATTACCTCTAAAATCAGCACTCATTTTATCAATTTCATCAAGCAGCATTACAGGGTTACTAGTCTTAACTTTCTTAAGTTGACCTAAAATTTTACCTGGCATTGATCCAAGGTAAGTTTTTCTATGCCCTCTGATTTCTGCTTCGTCTCTCACACCGCCTAGAGCAAATTTAGTGTATTTTCTGCCCATTCCTTCAGCAATAGATTTTACAAGTGAAGTTTTACCGACCCCTGGCGGACCTATCAAACATAATATAGGTCCTCTAATTTTACTTGAACGCTGTAATACCGCTAAATATTCTATAATTCGTTCTTTCACTTTTTCGAGTCCAAAATGGTCACGATTTAAAATTTTCTCTGCTTGGTGAATATCTATTGTGCTATTATCATACTTACCCCAAGGCAAACTTAGCAAAGTCTCAAGATAATTACGCGTCACTCCCGACTCCGCCGACATTTGATTCATACTACGAAGTTTTTTAAGCTCTGATTCTGCTTTCTCTTTAGCTTCTTTAGATAATTTTAAACTTTTAATTTTTTTCTCAATATCGGCAAGTTCCGATTTATCTTCATCAAGTTCCTTTTGAATCGCTTTCATTTGTTCGTGCAGATAATAATCACGCTGCGTTTTTTCGATTTGCTTTCTTACTCTTTGCTGCAATGCCTGCTCGGTTTCTGAATTGACTATATTGGAAGTAAGCGTACTAATAACCGTAGTGATACGCTTAAAAGGGCTAGTTTCTTCTAATAAATGCTGCTTTGCCTCAAGTGAAGTTATCAGATGTGAAGCTAATATATTTATAATATTTATAAAATGAGTACTATTACTTATTTCTTTATTGATAGTTTCAATAATTTCCGCATTAACTTTCTTATCATTAATCGCATATTTACTAAATAATTGTACTGCATTATCCACTAATGAACGCATGTTATTAACATCAAATATTTCTTCATCCGGAATAATTTCATAATTTGCTTCAAAAGCTTCTTTGCCTTTGATATTGCTTAGCTTTACTCTTGCTACTGCTTCTATTAATATTTTTGCCGTATTATTAGGCAACTTCACTATTTGGATAATCTTGGCAAGTATAGCTGTGTTATAAAGTTCATGTTTACTAGGGTTTTCTTGATCAAATTTTTTCTGTAAAGTTACTAAAATATATTTACTATTATCTTCCTCAGAAATGGTAGTATGAGATAACGCTTGCAGCGATTTTTGTCTACCCACCAAAATAGGTGCAATTACTCCCGGGAATACTACCATATCTCGTAATGCCATAAGCGGCAGGGATTTTTTATTCATCAATTAAAACCTTTTAAAATTTCTCATTATTAGCTATATAATATAGTATAAATGCGATTTCAAGCCATCTTTATTAATTATATTTATGACTTTATTACTACAATCTGCTCAAAATGTAGCTACTGCACATACTAGAATAAAACAATATCTACATTTAACTCCAATCGTTCACTCTGAAAGCTTAAATGAGATGCTCGGTCATGAGATTTTTTTTAAGGTTGAATCATTACAAAAAACCGGTGCATTCAAAGTTAGAGGAGTATTAAATCATTTATTGGAATTAAAAGAGCAAGGAAAATTACCTGATAAAATAGTCGGTTATAGTACGGGTAACCATGGGATTGGTCTTGCTTATGCAAGTAAATTATTCGGTATTAAAACAAGGATTTATTTACCGTTAAATACTTCAAAAGTAAAACAGCAAGCAGCTCTTTATTACGGCGGTGAAGTTATATATACATATACTCGACAAGAAGCGGAAGAAAAAGCAAAAGAAGATGAAAAGCAAGGATTTTACTATATACATCCTTCCGATAGTGATTCTATAATAGCAGGAGCAGGAACGTTATGCTATGAAGCATTACAGCAGCTAGGCTTTAGTCCTGATGCTATTTTTGCCTCTTGCGGCGGCGGCGGTTTAATTTCCGGCTCATACCTTGCCAAGGAATTAATATCACCGATAAGCTTGTTAATAGGTTCAGAACCGCTTACGGCTAATGATGCTTATTTATCGGTTAAAAATAATAAGATATATAGATTTGATGAGGCACCGACTACCATCGCAGATGGTCTTAAAACCTTAAGTGTATCAGCTCGTACATTTGAATATCTGAAAAAACTTGATCATTTTTATTTAGCAGAAGAATATGAAATATATTACTGGACGGCGTGGCTTACTCATTTACTTAAAGTTATATGCGAGCCGTCAAGTAGTATAAATATGGTTTCAGTGGTGAATTGGTTAAAAATACAAGCCAAACCTCAAAAATTACTGGTACTAATCTCAGGCGGTAATATCGACCCTATGCTTTATAACGAGCTATGGAAAGAGGAGTATTTAACCGTTCCACCAAGTATTACTAACTAAAGATAAATATCGTCATTGCAAGAAGAAGCTGTAAGTTTCGACGAAGCAATCTCAGGATATTTGACGAGATTGTCACGCAGCTTACGGCTGCTCGCAAGGCATTGTTGCGTGGATACCGATGTCATTCCTGCGAAAGCAGGAATCCAGTATAAAGCGAGATAAATCGAGCTTTTAATTTCAAAAATTTTCTGTATTTATACTTTCTTTCTGGATTCCCGCTTTCGCAGGAATGACATAAAACCAGCTATACAACAACGTTCCGCCTACGCGGGAATGACGTAAACGAACCACGCAATACGACTTCCTCACAATAACATATACTTTCCAAATTATATTAAAATTTAACCCTTACTTCTTACTGCTGCTTGATGTTTAGTAGAAATATTAGGAGTGATTTGCGGAGGTTTTATATTAGAACTTCTTAGTTTTATTAAATCTTCAAATATGGTTTTATCAAATGCTATTGGATTGATTTTTCTGAGTTCCGCTAAATTAAAATTATTAACTTCTTGCGGTTGCACTATAATAGCCTCACCCTTAACAGGAATTAAATTTTTAAATTCAGGATTAGTTGCTGTTTTATCTTTATTTTCATTCAAAAATTTTGTTAGACCTTCAGCTATTTCAGGATTTGTTAAAGCATTTGAAAAGATTCTATCATTAACTGTCTTCACTACATATCCATCACTTAGAGTAATATATTTATCTATAACTTTTCCTAATCTTTCCTCTAAATAGTTTCTACCTGTAAATAGCTGTTTAAATTTTTCCCATAAAGAAGTACCTCTATCATTAACATCTTTTAATTCAGTGGCTATTTTAGTACTATTGTCAGTTAGATAAGTAGAATCTAACTTATTTAATTCCCTTATTATTACTTCAGGATTCTTTATACCTGATGAGTTAGTAAGTATAATAGTTTGTTCTAATTGCTTACTAATTTTATTATTTTTTTCTAATCTATTACTAATCTGCTGCACCGTATAAGTGGCGGCCTTTTGTAATTCCTTAAATTCCGCTTGAGATAATTTATTTACTCTTGGGATAAACTGCTTACTATCTTCATTAAATTTCTGATTTTTATCTCCTTGAATAATAAATTTTTCATATTTCTCAAGTTTTTCCGGAGTATTTTTAGGATCTTGTTTTAATATTTCTATAGCTTTATCTTTTACAGCCTGTGCATATTGCCCTTTAGGTATAGAATTCCCGCTTACGGCTATTAATGCCTCTTTAGTTGCTCTTATAGGACCAGCAAAGATTTCTTCTTCATCTTCTATACCCATCAATGATAATGCATCAAAAGATCCTCCGTTATTTAGAGGAAGTACAAACCCCTTAAGTGCTGCTTCAGCCCTTGCAACATCAAACTTTAACTTATCTGCTACACTAGGTATCAGTTTTGTATCTTGTCCTAAATTGATATGCAAATTATCTACTAATTTTTGTATATCTTTATGTTCTACGACTTCACTAATAACTTTACTGGCAAGTACTTCAAGCGTACTAGTGATATATTCTTCAGATTGTAAATATCGTTGAATAGGATCTGGAGTAACAATATTTTTATTCAAAGTATCTAATCTACTATTTACGTTTTTTATATCAACTATCTTACCTCTTACTGCAGCCGATATCTCAGTTACTTCATCATTTTTTTTAATTTTTTCAATAGTACCATTTATATTAGTTATAATCTCTGCCATATAATACTCATGATTAAGTTATTTGATATAATAATGAACCAAGTTATCAAACTTCTTAAAAATTTGCAACTATATTATCATATAAGTCATTATTTACTATGCCCTGACTGTTATCCACTCTCTTTAATTTTATTAAGCGTATCAACATGAGATATAGGGGTTGATATAGAAGACTTATAGCTTTGGGATATTGTTTTATTTTGCTCTTTACCTTGCTCTTTTTTTGCTGTTACGATATTGATTTCTTTATTTGGTGCTTGTTTGCCTCTTTGTAATTCTTCCGACAAATTGTTCATATCTATATATAAACTATTACTTTTTTCAAAGTTAGCTACTGCTTTATCTATATTTTTTTGAGCATAATCCGTATCGGTAAAAACTGCTACTATTCTTTGCCATAGCTTAGGCTTGACTACTCTTTGTAATTCTAATGCTATATTTACTCCCCATCCGTGTTCGGTTAAATATCCGGGATCTAACTCTGCTAATATTTTTTAGTACCGTTAACAAGTGCAGGATTGCTACTCTCAAGTAATAGAGCAAAATTCTTGATAATTTCTCTACCTTGCTCTGTCATTTTTTCAGGCGGTAGTTTACTTATTGCCGGTAGTAATGAATTTATTATTGCACTTTTATTTACTCCTGCTTCTTGAATTATATCTACTCCTTGCTTTATGTTTTTATTTGTTGCAATGTTTTTTCAAGAAACTCATATAATTTATCTATTGTACTTTTAAAAGTGTTTTGAACCACAACTTGTTCTGGAGTTAATGTAGTTTGTTGTAAATCTATATTCTTATCAGCTTTCTTAATTAATTTTTCAGCCTCTAATATTGTTTAGGTAGAAATTTTAACTTTTGCTTCTGTGTCTTCATCATAAAAAGGTTTATTTAATTTTTCTTTAACTTTTTTTTAAGAGTTCTTTTTCATATTTTTTACGAGGTATTTGTTGATCACCTACACTTATTTCTGTTAAAGCAATTTCAACAGCGTTCTCTTATAAGCTGTTGCTTGTACTTTAACAGTGATATGATCTACTACTCCATCACATGATATTGGAAAGCTTTTAATCATAGCTTCATTTTTAGCTACATATATATCTTTTTCTTTAGGCAATAAATTTATAGTATATTTTTATTTTCTTTCAATAAACCAACCAATTTTTCTATTTTAGTATCATCAAGATATTGATTTGCTACTTTAGGAGAATATAAACTTATAGCTGCTCCTACAGCTTGTAAACGTAGGTCTTGCCTTTTGATTAGAGAAGGCTCTTCTGAAGCAAGCTTTACTTTTTTATCTAGTTTTCTTATTATCACTGCTGTACTATCAACTTGATATTCAAAAACAGTTTTAAGTGTCTCTTGTGGTCTATCAGGTATTAGTGCCTTGGCCATATCACTTCCTCTGTTAATTATTATTAATTAAATTAGTTAAAGTATGCAAACCAATTTAAAATTTATGAATGAAAATTAATTAAAACTTATAAAAAGAATTGTATTTTTTCATAGAAGAGGCCCTAATCGTAATTTCATCAGGGATTTCGGTTATGAACCTTGAAGGGTAAGAGCGGACTATTTCATAAAATATTTTTCTGCTTTCGGCGTGGGTAATGTAGAGGTCTTTTTTGGCTCTCGTAATACCGACATAAGCAATGCGGCGTTCTTCTTCTAAGCCTTTTTCGCCGTCTTCGTCTAAAGACCTTTGAGACGGAAATACCCCCTCTTCCCATCCCGGTAAAAACACTACGTCAAACTCAAGCCCTTTAGCTGCGTGCAGGGTCATTATAGTAACAGAACCACCGTAATTAGTTTCAAGCACTTCGTTTTCCATAACTAAACTTGAATGTTCGATAAAATCATGAGCATCATTAAATTCGGCAATAGCTCTAAGCATTTCGTTAATATTTTCGATTCTACCGAATGCTTCTTCGGTCTTTTCTTCTTGAAGCATTTCAAGATAACCGGAATCATCAAGTATTGCTTTAACTACGTTTATTGGAGCATCTATACTAAATCGTTCGTACCAATGATCAATTTTAATAACCAAATCTTTTAGAGTTTCATATGGTTTTGCTTTAATCTCGCCCATTTCCAACATTTCTTTAATGGCTGCGAAATTAGAAATATTTCGCTCAAGTGCATAGACTCTAATTTTATTTAAGCTCGCTGCACCTATTGCCCTTTTCGGTACATTTATAATACGCTCAAGTGCTAGATTGTCATTTTGATTCAAAGATATACGAATATAAGCAAGTACGTCTCTTATTTCCATACGTTCATAGAACCGCAAACCTCCTATAATTTTATAAGGCATAGCACTATTTATAAACGCTTCCTCAAAACTTCTTGTTTGAAATCCGGCTCGTATTAATATTGCAATATTGCTAGCATTATATCGGTCTTCTCTCACTAACTTATCTATTTCACCGGCTATATATCTTGCTTCTTCTTTATCACTCCAACAAGAGATAATTTTTATCTTTTCACCGCTTTCCTTATCTGTCCATAACGTTTTACCGTGACGGTTTTTATTATTATTGATTACATTAGAGGCAGCAGCAAGTATTGGCAAAGTTGATCTATAATTCTGCTCTAATTTAATAATCATTGCACCTGCAAAATCTTTTTCAAAACGTAATATATTCCCGACTTCTGCTCCTCGCCAACCATAGATAGATTGATCATCATCGCCTACACAGCAAATATTTTTATATACACTTGCGAGCATTCTTGCCCATAAATATTGGACAACGTTAGTGTCTTGATATTCATCGATTAAAATATATCGATATTTTTCCTGATAATATCTTAGTATTGCGGGATTTTTAATAAAAAGCTCATTATTATAAAGTAGCAAATCTCCAAAATCTAAAACATTAGACATAAGTAAATTTTTCTGATATTCTTCGTATACAAGTTTTGCCACCCTCTGCAGTGGTAAATTAGTATCTGATGCTGATAGTTTACTTGGTAATAATCCTTGATCTTTCCATCTCGAAATTATGATATGTATTAATTTAGGAGCATATTTTTTAGTATCAATATCTTTTAGTTTGACTATATCCTTAACTAATTTTAATTGATCATCATGACTAATAATAGTAAATCTATTATTTAAACCAAGATTTAAATGCTCAATTTGGTCACGTAATATCCTAGCTGCCATTGAGTGGAAAGTGCCTATATTAAGACCGTAGCAATTAATTAGACTGTTCACTCTTTCAGCCATTTCTTTAGCAGCTTTATTAGTAAAAGTAACAGCTAGAATATTTTGAGGTGAGGCTAAATTTTGGTGAATAATATTAGCTATTCTTGAGGTAAGGACTTTTGTTTTACCTGTCCCTGCACCTGCAAGCAATAAAAGCGGTCCTTCAGTATGAAGAACTGCTTTTTGCTGTTGTGGATTTAATGTATGTATGAAATCTTGATCTTGCATTTGTTTTTAAAGGTGTTGTAAATTGGTTGTCATCCCGTGGTTCGGTTTTCCGTCATTGCGAGGAAATTACGAAGTAATTGACGAAGCAATCCAGTAAAAAATTCTGATTTACAGAATTTTTTGTTATTTTTTCTGGATTGCCGCGTCGCTTCGCTCCTCGCAATGACGATTTGATATCCACGCAACGATGCCGCCACGGTATGACACTATTCTAAAATATCACCTAATTCTTTTCAGATTTTTAATAATATAAGAAATAGTAATTATCGGACTACAAATAATTATTTTAAATAACCTAAAATAAGAGCTTAAATTTCTATCTTCGATAAACCAATTATATAAATCATTTATAGGCTTAATCTTATCAGCTATAATGTATTTATCTTTAAATAATTCTTTTAAAGCTCTTTTGGCCTGTTTTGCTTCTACTTTATGCTCTATTGTTAAGCTTTGATCATGTACTCGGTAGAAATATAAAGAGTCCGGTATATGAGCAAATTTCGTAACAAGTCCAAAACGAAGCCAATATTCATAATCATCCACCAACTGCATATTTTCATTATATCCCCCTATTTGTCTTGCTAAATCGGCTCTGTATAAGAAACATGCACCGACACAATCTCTAATTGGTAAAAACTCAGGCGGTTCTTGATAAAGTCGTGCACCTATACTACCTTGCTCATCGATTAAAGTATAATCAGTATATACAAGCCCTATATCAGGTGAATTATCAAGTATCTTAACCATTTTTTCTAAAGCATTGTCATGGAAAAGATTATCATCTGAAGTCCAAGTAAAATACTCTCCCTTAGCCTCTTTAAAAGCAACATTCAAACTTGCTGGTAATTTTTTATTGGTCTCGTTTACTATTACCTTAATACGTGAATCCTGCTCTGCATATTTCCTAGCTACTATAACGCTACTATCTTTTGAGCAATCATCAATAATAATAAGCTCAAAGTCTTTAAAGCTTTGATTAAGACAGCTCTCAATAGCAAAAGATAATAGCTTCTCCCTATTATAAACCGGTAAAACTATTGAGATTTTTAGAGTGTTAGTACGCATCCACCCCTAGAATATCAAGTTTTTCTATATATTGAATTACGGTTTCTTGTAATTCATCGGAATAATCATTATGCTCAAAGTTTAATAATGTATTACATAAAGCATTATTAAACTCTTGAGGTATTATGATTTCAATCTTATTAAATTGTTCAATTAGTCGTACTATAGGATCAAAATATTCAATTGAAAGCGGTATCGTTTTATCTAACAATTCAGCAAGATTATTAGATGTTATGTGTAAGTGGTGATTTACTTTTTCTGTACCTATTATTAAACAAAGCGGTTCATAATTATTAAGTATAAGGCTAATTTCTTCAATTTTTCTTTCAATATCATTTATAGGAACAGGCATAATTATTATTTTCATTGTCATCACGTGATCAAGCTGGCGTTGTTGCATGGATCGGTAAAACCACCTGTGTCACCCCGTGGTCAAGCCACGGGGTGACACAGGTGAAATTGATACACGCAACAATACCTAGCAGGAATGATATAAAAGAAACCATGCGGGCATTCTTAATTCTGTAAATTTATATATTTCGTATTTAGATATTCAAATATCCCTTCAAATGAGCCTACAACTCCAAAGCCTGAAGCTTTACGCCATGCAAAAGGTGCTTTTGCATTTCCGGTCAATGGGTTATTAATTGAAACCATACCGAAATCAAGCCTAGTTGCTATCATTTGTGCCACAATATATTATTTGAATATACATATCCTTGCAAGCCGTATTCGGTATTATTTCTACGTTCTATTACTGCATCCAAATCTTTAAATTTATAACAAGCAACTACCGGACCGAATATTTCTGTTCTAAAGATATCCATATTATCCAAACAGTCAATAAAATAGTGGGCTCAATAAAATTATCAACAACTTTACCACCACAAATTAATTTAGCTTCTATACTTTGTGTATCAACGAGTAGCTTTTGTATTTTTTCTATGGCAGCAGAATTAATTAACGGACCTACATCCGATTCCTTATCAAATCCGTCACTGGCTTTAAGCTTAGTAAATTTAGCCTTTAGAATTTCTATAAATTTTTCATATATAGATTCTTCTATAAATATCCTATTTGGTGAAGTACAAGACTGCCCGCTATTTCTAGTTTTAGCAACTACCAAATCGCTTGCTACTTTTTCCAACTTATTATCTGCCATTATAATGAAAGGAGCATTGCCGCCAAGTTCCAAAGATAAACGTTTTAGAGTATTTTCGGCATTTTAATATAGAATTTACCGACATTTGTAGAACCGGTAAATGATAATTTCCAAAGCCTAAAATCTTCACAACAAGACTTACCTATCACATCCGCATCACCGGTAATCACGTTAAATACTCCAGCGGGCAAACCCGGCATTGCTTGCAAATTTTGCAAGTATTAAAGCTGATAGAGGCGTAAGGCTTGACGGTTTTAATATAACGCTGCAACCCGCAGCTATTGCAGGTACTACCTTGCGAGTAATCATTGCATTTGGAAAATTCCAAGAAGTTATAGCTGCAGACGGTCCTACCACACGCGTCAAGTTAAGGGATGTTTATAAGTTTAAGAGAAGATAAAGTAGATTTTTTTGTTTTCCTATATTTATCTTTTAAGCAAAAACTTACCCAAGCTATTCGTAAATTTTTAAAGAAGTTT
>NZ_BAABMM010000034.1:0-143177 GCF_045865205.1 Candidatus Rickettsia kedanie
TATGTAATAATTGATACATTCTTTCTATGCTACAATCAGCATCACTCAAATTACCCAATACTAATGCTTGTACAAACGAACAGCCGGTTAATTTTCTTCTCCTCTTGATGAAACCGCTGCTAATTGCAACTCTGTTAGCTGTTGCTGTTAAAAACTCTTTGATTCTATTCGGTAGTTTTGTTATATTTGTCATTATAAGTCCCTTAGCGTTACAGTGCTAATACTTATACTCTTCACTTCCCTTTTTAAATATCATTTTTTCTAGCTAACAGAGTTGCAATTAGCAAATTCCTTGCAAATTGCTTACTTACTTTCCTTAACTTGACGCGTATGGACGGTCCTACAGGCTCATATTGCGTAACAATTTTATAAGCTTTACTACTGCCTGGTTTAATAGTCCCGTGAATATTATGTATAACATATGTATACCAATTAATAAAAGATGCGCCGTATAGAATTTCTTGTTTGGATTCAGAGAGTACTTTACCCTGCTCTAGTGTTAATATATGACTTAACTCATCAATATTTTCTATTACTAAATCTATACCATTTTCTAAGAATCGCTATTCTTTCTTCAAACGAACTTTGTGACCATGCAGTAAAAGTTTGCACCGTATTATTGCTGAATTAATCTCAGATAATTCTAAATTCGGAACTGTAGCTATTGCTTTTAAAGTTGAAGGATTAATAACGGATATTTGTTTCCCAAATTCTACAAATTCACCGTTTATATAATTCTTTCCCGTAATATTTTTAAGTAAGTGCATAAATTTCATATTGGTATTATTGTGTGGATACTAAAATCGTCATTGCAAGCGAACACAAGCGTTACCACGTGGATACCACTCCATCATTGCGAGAAAAAACTGTAAGTTTCGACGAAGCAATCCTCGTGTTATCAAATGTAATTGTTCTCCCAATATTTTCCAAATAACCACCTTTTGCTCAATATTATCAATATATTGCGCAAGCTGTTTCATGCCGCTCGGATCTCTTAAACTAATATGAGTAAATCCTCCACGCATTGCAATTTCTTCAAAAAATTCTTTATTGTAGTTCTTACCAAAGCCTACCGCATACATATTAAATTGAGGATTTTGTATTACAGCAATTGCAGAATCTATAACCTCTTGTTGTGTTGTATTACAGTCAGTTCCTTCGTTTTTTCCATCAGTAAATACTATAATAGTAGAATGTATATCTATTTTTTCTTTCAATAATTCTAAAGTATCTTTGATGGTACCATATAATCTTGTATATCCATCAGCATTTAACGTTTCTACATACTTCTTAATATCTTTAAGAGAGTTTCCCTTATCATAAAAGATTCTATTCTAGATTGATCATTAAATGACACTATATTAATTTTCCAATTAGGGATCTCAACTAACTTAGCTAGTATCTTTTGTATATTATTTTTATAATCACTCAAAGTATATTTCATACTACCGCTAATATCTATTAATAAAGTAATTTCATGATTATTATTAGTATTTAGATATTCTGGGTCTTTAGAAGAAAACATAATAGGGAATTTACCGTCTTCCTGCCAGACAAAACCGCTAAATATCGGAAATAAATATTTTAATAAATACTGCTTATCAAGGATAAATCCGCCTTCCAAATTAGAAGCGATAATAGGTGGTGTACCGTCAACTTTATAAGCTTAAACTGCTTGCATTGCTACACCGTTATTTAAAGTAAAAGTTAAGCTATTATTTTCTTTGTGAGAAATAATTTGTGATATTAATTTAGGAAATTCAGTAGGTGGATAGGTATAATCTGTAGCCGATGTTGCTTCACCTGTTAAAATTTTTGATAATTTATTTGCATCACTTATAATGGCTTGTAATCTCTCAAGTTTGGATGCATCTATTTTATGGTTTATTGGATTTCCACAAGAGAGTTGAATTTCAGCAGTTAATAATTCTTTATTAAATTCAGCTTCTAATCTTATTGTTTCTAAAATTTTAGACAAACCATACTCTGTTATAAGGTCACCATCTACTAGCTTGTAAAATAACTCTACTATTTCTATATCTGAAGTATCCGCATATATAGTTCAGATTCTACTATATTCTCCTTATTATCATTAAATAAAGCATGTATCACATTCTTCTTTAATTCATCAGGGGATGCTAATAATGTACGAAAATGTTCTAAGTCTTTAGAAGTTGTTTTAAAAATGACTTTATTATCAGTTACCTTTGTAACACCTATCTCTGCTCCTATAGCTTTTAAAAAAATTTCCTATTTTGTCGCTGAAGTTAAGTGTTATATAGGCATAATCCCTCTCTATTTTATAACATTAGAAAGAAAGAGTATATTGCTATAATTTTCAATATAAGAATTTAAATTAATAAATTCTTATATGATTATGTCTTTTTTTAGGAAATTTATTATTTATTCAAAAATTTTTCAACCTCAAGAGCTGCCATACAGCCCGTTCCTGCAGCAGTTACTGCTTGTCTATAAATTTTATCCTGAACGTCACCGGCAGCAAAAACACCTTCTACATTAGTTTTGGTTGTACCTGATTGCGTGATGATATAATTATCGTCATCCATTGCAATTTGTCCAGTAAATAACCCCGTATTCGGTGCATGCCCGATAGCTATAAATACACCGCTACAATTCAATAAACTAATCTCTTTGGTGTGGACATTTTGAATTTTAACTCCGGTAACAGATTTTGGCTTACTGCTACCTACAATCTCATCTACTACATGATCCCAAATTACCGATATTTTAGGATTTTTAAATAATCGATCTTGTAATATTTTCTCAGCTCTAAAACTATCTCTTCTATGCACTATAGTAACTTTGCTAGCATGATTGGTTAAGTATAAAGCTTCTTCTACTGCACTATTGCCTCCCCCTACTACAACTATTTTTTGATTCTTAAAAAAGAAACCATCGCAAGTAGCACATGCCGAAACACCAACCCCCATAAATTTTTGCTCCGAAGCTATACCCAGCCATTTTGCTGCCGCACCAGTACAGATGATTATACTTTCTGCTTCATATTCATTTCCTGATCCTATAAATACTTTAAAAGGCCTCTTTGATAAATCCACTTTTTCTACATAATCACTAATAATTTCTGTACCGACATTTTTAGCCTGCATAGACATCTGCTCCATAAGCCAAGGTCCTTGCACCGTTTCCGCAAATCCGGGATAATTCTCAACATCGGTGGTAATTGTAAGCTGCCCACCTGGCTGCATACCATTAATTAATATTGGTTTTAGAGCGGCTCTAGCCGTATAAATAGCGGCACTTAGACCAGCAGGACCTGAACCTATTATTAGTACTTTAGTAGTAATTTTCATAATTATTATTTGTTAATTAATTTAAATGATCCATGTGTCATTCCAGCGTAGGCGGGAATCCAGCATAAAGCAAGATAAATCGAGCTTTTAATTTCAAAAATTTGTTGTATTTCATATCTTTTGTTTCTGGATTCCTGCTTACGCATGAATGACATAAGAGCCCTGCAATAAAGCCCTTCGCTCCTTGCAATGACGATTTGATATCCACGCATAAATGACCTCAAGACTTCTGCTCTAACCAAAATTTGATATAGTTAATTTCTTCAGAATTCATTAGGGAAGGAGCATGACCGGCATATTTTATTTCATAAAGATCAAAAATTTTTGTTTCTTTCATCTTTTTAACAGTAGATTTTGTTAAAATTTGCGATTTCATTCCATGCATTACTAATATTCTACATTTTATTTTATTCCATACGGACCTAGTTTAACATCTTCTTGGTGACTAGCATGTTTCATTCCTTTTATTATAACAGGATCATAATTCATTTTATATTTACTGGCAAGTACCATACCTATAATACCGCCCATTGAAGTACCGAGCCAAATAGGATTTTTGATATTTAGCCTTTTAAAAAAAATAACGTATCTTTAATATAAGTCGTATAGTTATAATGATTAGCTTTTTTAAAATTTTCACTATCACTACGACCGGGATAATTTATTGAAATGACTCTATAATTTTTACTCAACTCTTTAGCTATTTTATCAAAATCATGAGCATTTCTAGTTAAGCCGTGAGCACATACTATTATATTTTTATTTTTAGGATCACCGAATTCCACATAAGAAATTTTATATTTCGGTATATATTGAAGAGGTCATAAATTAATATAGGGACCAATTTTTATTGCATTAATTTTCATATGAACCTATTAATACCAATTTAGAATAAATGTTATTAATTTAAGTCACTTAAAAATATACTGACCATTGTCGGCATATATATAACTACAAAAAGCAAAGATAAAAATACGGTAGCTGCAACTTTCTCAGGATAAAATTTCTGTAAATTCGCTATAACTATAGTATTTGCTGCGAGTGGTGCCGTAGAAAGTAGTTTTAGAGCATTATAGTAATCATTGTTATACCATTTTGTTACAAAATGATCAAACATGATAAAGAACCCTACCCCCAAAGGATAGAATAGAAATTTAGCAGCAAAAGTAGCAAGAGTAAATTTTATATCAACTTCAAATTTTTGTAGAGACGAAAGAGCAAGCCCCACCATTACCATACCGAGTATTGAAAAAGAACCTTTCATATTATATATAAAATCATCTAAAAAAGCCGGTAAAGTAAAACCGCAAAAACTAAATAAACATCCCAAGAAAAAAGCGTTTAAAATCGGTAATTTTACTACTTTTAATATACTATCGGTGGTATTAGCAAAACTGCGCATACAAATATAAAAGCCGACGGAACATTCATAAATATTAACTCCTATCACCGCCATCATATAAATACTTAATGTATAATCATCGAAAAGTGCTGCAGCTATAGGCAACATAAAATATCCACCATTTGCTGTACCTGCAGACAAAGCTATAATATTACGTGTATGATCCTGCCAAAATTTACCAAAAAAATAATAAGAAAAAAGCGATAAGAGTGTTGCAATTACAAATGTTATAACCGTAACGCTTAATGCCGAAAGTGTTAAGGTTGTACTAGCAGGTATCGTAAAAAATACTATAGGCGATATAAAATAGAATAGTAACGAAGAGATACTATCTCTTTCAACATTTGAATATTTACCTGCTAAAAATCCTATTACTACACTTAATAATACTGAAACGGTTTTAAAAAAAACTATACTAAAGATTATCATGTAATGAGCTAAAGATATAATTACTGATAGTATATGAGGTTTTATTTTTTTTCACTAAATTTTGTAAAGATTTTTATTTTATTAACTTTTAATTGAAATATAATTAATATTATGGTCTTTAAGATTTGTTATTTAATATTATATATAATACTCCTGTGAAATGAAGAGTTGAGATACGAAGTTCAACTTGGAAAAGAGCAAGGAGTCTGTAAGCCGAGGAGCGGAGCGTATATTTAATACGTGAGCATCCTAGGACTTACAAAGACGACGCAGCCAATTTTTCAAGTTCAACGAGTATATTTATGCAAAATCTATTACCCTTATTAATTATATTTTTTTGTTTAAATACCTACTCTAATCCTATGCCGCTTGGTCTTGCATTAAATAAAACTACCAATCATCAATACAGAACCTAATTATTGGCAAGGATATAATTATTATATAGAATCAAATGCAAAAACTATATCTAAATCTTTAGTAATATGTAATGATTTTAATGTAATAGAAGCCGTTATTTTAACTATAGATAAAAATAAATTTGAAGAGTTTTATAACATTTTAAAAGATAAATATAGTTTAGAAGAAGAAAATGATAAAGTGGTTACTTTCAAGGATGTAGTAATACTTGAATCTTCTGAATTAAAGCCCGAAATAGAACTTGTATATATAACAAACAGTTTTTATAAAGAATGTTTAATAAACTAGATAAAGAAGAAAAATTAGCGCGAGAACAGATGAAGAGATTATTGTAGCTATAATCAATCGTCATTGCTAGGAAGCATTGTTGCATGGGGCATTTTATGTAATTCCCACGTAGGCGGGAATGACATAGAGTAGATTTTTCGTTCCATGCAACAACGCCACACCTATGCAGGAATAACATAACTAGCCACTTCGGAAATTATAGGCATATGTAAATCATATTTTTTTATCAAATCTAATACTAATTTTAATGCTTCTCTTCCCTCTACTAGCTGTTTATATTCCTGTAAAAATTTCTTTTTATCGCTACTAATTCCAAGCTCATAACCAAAATTTGTATTACGTGAACCTAAAGAGTAACAAGTAAGCACTAAATCGCCTACTACTCCTGCCTCGAGCAAAATATCAGAATTTTTTGCATACCTCCAAAGACCTTAGATAAAGTAATAATTTCTTTTAAGGCAGCTACTATAAGCGTTGCTCTTGCATTCTCGCCCTGCTCACTTGCTAAATCAATTCCACTTTTAATAGCAAAAATATTTTTCAACGCTCCTGCGACCTGTAATGTTACAATATCGCTTGTAATATTAGTAGTAAAAATTTTTGAACTTAGGTTATTGGCTCTTTTATTTGCTATATCTATATCTAAACTTGCAATACTTGCCGAAACCGGTAAATTCTTAGCGAGTTCTTTTGCTAAATTCGGACCTACAAAAAACGCTGTAGAGCTATGCGGTAATAGAGTTTTTAATCTATTAGAAAATAGTTCAGTAGGATGACGGGCAAAGCCTTTTATTGCGATTAGAAGAGTATTATCTTCAGAAATGCCGTGAGTTTTTAATAATTTTATTGAGTCATCAAAAGCATAAGACGGCACTGCAACAATAATTAGCTCAAAATCCTTAATTACACTTAAGTTTGTAGTAGCCTGTAAATGAGCAGGTAATTTAATATCCCCTCAATATTTTATGTTAGTTTTTTTATGTAAAATTTCTTTTGCTATTTCCTCGTCACGTAACAATAAAGTAACATTACTACATTTTTGTGCTGCTAAAGAAGCAAGACTAGTACTAAAACTCCCTCCTCCATAAACAGCAATATTTTTAAATTTATTCATTTGATTTTTTCTTTGTCGCTTGCAAGTTTATGTTCATGTCATTCCTGCGTGGCGTTGCCCGCGTGAACCAATTTTCTGTCATTGCGAGAAGAATTACATAGTAATTCGACGAAGCAATCAAGTAAAAAATTCTGTAAATCAGAATTTTTTAAATTATTTTCCTGGATTGCCGCGTCGCTTCACTCCTCGCAATGATGGCTAGGGTATCCACGCAACAACACCATGCGGGAATGACATAGAACGGGCTTCTCGAACCATATAATAATACCTACTCACAATCACAATTTCACTACTCCACAGCTTTCTCAAGGTTTACTATTATAACGGGTGACTTATTAATTTCTTGTTTTAAGGTTTTACGAATTGTTCCTTTTATTGCTTCGATTACTTGTTCATCCGACAATGCTTTTTTAGCCTGTTTATTTTGAATGGTAACAAGTTCTTTAATATCGTTTTTAATGAGATTAACCAACGCCATATCCTCTTTTGGATCAAGCAGACCAGGCATAGACAGTATTGGGTTTGCAGCAAGCAGCCCTTTTTTATTAATTACTACTGATGCTACCACGATACCCGACTCACGCATACGTCTTCTAGCTTTGAAAATCGGAGATTCTACAGGGAGTAAATAATTACCGTCTACAGCTAAATAACCGTTTTCAACCTTTGAAATGACTGTTGCATTATTAGGTTCAAGCAATACTACGCTACCGTTTTCAACCTCTACTGCCTGTTTTATACCGTTTTTCTTAGCAAGCTTAACATGTTCATGAATATGTATAGGCTCACCGTGAACAGGTATACAAATATTTGGTCTAATTAGAGAATACATTTTGTGCAGCTCGTCAATCGATGGATGTCCTGAAACATGCACAAAATGGTCACGTTCGGTAATAACTTCTACACCTGCTTTAACAAATATATTAAATAGTCTAAATATTTTCTTTTCATTACCAGGAATAATTTTTGAAGAAAAAATCATCGTATCCTTAGGAGCAAGTCTTATTGACGGATGAGAATTACTAGCCAGTTTTGCAGTTGCTGCCATAGGCTCGCCTTGACAACCGGTAGCAATTACTAATAATTCTGCTCTTCTAAATCTACTAACATCACGTTCACTAATTAGAGGAGCAATATCTTTGAAATAGCCGCTTTCTTGAGCAACAAGCATCATACGATGCAAACTTCTACCGGTTAAGACTACTTTTCTACCAGCCAGTACTGCAGCATGAATTATTGTATCAAGCCGTGCTAAATTAGATGCAAAGGTTGAAACTACTACCATTTGAGGGCAGCCGGCTATGATATCTACTAAACTTTTTCTAACATCTCCCTCAGACCCTGATCTTCCTGTATTAAACACGTTAGTGGAATCACAAACAAGTGCAAGAACCCCTGCATCTCCATAAGACTTTAGAAGCTCCTCATCGGCTTTTTTACCAAGTACCGGATCATTATCAAATTTCCAATCTCCCGTATGTAAAATATTACCTGCATCCGTACGGATCATAATTGCTTGCATTTCAGGAGCCGAGTGAGTCAGTGGCACCATCTCTAAGGAAAAAGGATCTAGACTTATTTTACTACCGGGTTTCACTTCATGAATTTTTATATTTTTAGCAAAATCATATTCATTTAAACGAATTTTTAAAAAATTTGCTGTGAAAGTAGTAGTATAAATAGGACATTTAAGGCTACTCCATAAATATTGTACACCGCCTAAATGATCCTCGTGAGCATGGGTTAAAATCAGACCTACTATATCTTTTTTATATTTCTCTATAAAGCTACTATCGGCAATTATCATATCAACACCAGGTAAGTAGTCATCGGCAAAACCGCTACCGCAATCAATCATTAACCATTTACCTTTATAATGGTAAAGATTAAGATTCATACCTATTTCATTAGATCCTCCTAGCGGTACAAATAGCAGATCATTTTTATGATTTTTGATGTTGAATGATGACATAATTTAACTTAATATTTATTTTATTACTTTATTCTTATAACTTATTATTAGTTAAGCGTCTATATATTAAAAAAGAAATTCATATAATGAATATAAATAAAATAGCATTGATTTATAACCAAAATTCCAAACATCTAGCTGTTATAGAGGAAATAAAAAAACTCTATAATTATTGTAAAATAGAGGAAGCAGAAGCAATTATCGTAATAGGAGGCGATGGAGCATTACTACATAATATTCACCGCTATATGCATCTTAATATACCTTTTTATGGAGTTAATTTAGGACACCTCGGCTTTTTAATGAATCCTTTAGATACCAAGAATTTATCACAAAATATACATGAAAGTACTGTTTCTATTCTAAATCCTCTTCTTATGCAAGCTGAAGATATAAGCGGTCAAATATATACCGCACTTGCTATTAACGAAGTATCTATATTTCGTAAAACTAATCAAGCTGCTAAATTTAGAATAGACGTAAACGGAATAGAGAGAATGAACGAATTAGTAGCAGACGGAGCTTTAATTGCAACGCCTGCTGGAAGTAGTGCTTACAATTTATCTGCCGGCGGTCCTATTTTACCGCTTGAATCAAATATGCTATGCCTAACCCCTATCTGCTCTTTTAGACCGCGTAGATGGCACGGTGCTTTACTGCTTTCATCTGCTACGATTAAATTTAAAATACTTAATACAAATAAACGACCGGTAAATGCTACTGCCGACTTTCAGGAGTTTAATAATATCACAAATGTTACCGTTAAATCTACTAAGGATACGCCTATCAAACTGCTCTTTAATAAAAACCATACGCTGGAAGATAGAATTATTAAAGAGCAATTCGGTGGATAATTATGAAAAAATATTAATAATTTTTGACTCAGAATTAAATTAATGTATGACGCCTTGTTAAAAATAACTAGGCATGATATATGAAATCACAAAAGTCTTCTATTAACTTTTCTAAAAATAACCATATTTTATGGTTACCGCTTGTTGGTGATATTATGTTACAAGGAACAACAACATATATCGAAGATGAAGTTAGAAAGTTTAAAATAGAAAATTATTTAGAAACTATAGAGAACGTAAAGGATTTAAAAATTAGCTTTAGAAACAGCAAATATAGCAAGTAATAGACATAAAAAATTATTACTAAAATGTTTATTAAAAAATTATCATTATGAAGACCTTAAAAAAGCCACAAATTATTTGAAGATTATGCCATAAATCAAGATAAAACGCCTATAACTCACAAAAGCTATGAATCAGAAATTGAGTTTAAATTTGAACCTATATCATTTCAAAATCCTTTAGATCTTGTGACTTATAAGTATAATGCACAAAAAAATATTTTCTTTATAGCAGTAGTAGAAAAAAATATTCAAATTATGGAAAAAATAGCCAAAGATCTACTTAATACTGCCCCTGTAGTTTCAAAATTACTCAAAACTACAATAGATTATCTACAATATCTTCAATTCTTAGAACATATTGTAATATTTATAAAATCTGAAAAACAACTTGAAGTTATAAAAAATTTAATAAATACAATAACTATAAATCTTATGAACTTAGCTCATTTTGCAGGAATATTAAGTAATGCTAAAGAATATGAAGCAGTAATAATAATACTTGAGTATACACTACTTAATCCTCAGCCACCGACTTTAGTAAGTGATGGTGAAGAAAAAGAAGCTTTATATCGTTGTCGGACTAATCTGTGGTCAGCATATATTAATACAAAAATTCATCATCAGCTGAAGAGCAATTATTGCTCATGTTACAAGACAAACCAAATAGCGTTAAATTTATCGGTAAAAAAGCAGTTGAAATTAAAATTGATGGGGACCAACGTTTATTCACAAATATATTGTACTCAAACGAACAAGGTGAATTACTGATAAATTTTGACCATCAAGGAAATCATAATGATGTAATAAAATTTGCCGATGAACATCATCTAGAATTTCATCAAGATTTGTTATAGCTTTAATTGCTCTTTAATAATTCAATATTAAAGAGCAATTTGGCGAATGATTATTAAGAATAATATTGAATTATATTATATCCCCAGCTAGTTCTGCCCCTAATAATTTTGATAATTCATATTCACTTGCTTCAGTCCAAGTTACAGGCGGCCCTTCATTCGGTAAACCGGTATCGTAACGATCATTAAATACTCTGACGGCTTTGTTGAGTAATTTGATCAAAAGTGCTTGTAGATTCTACTCCATAACCATATGCTTTTAACTTTGTTTGTAAAGTATCAACTTGTTCTCCAGTACTGTCAGGACTTAATAATACTTTACTCTTTTGATCTTGCGTAGTCTCAAAATATCTACCAAAACCAGCTTCAGCTAATTCTTTCCAAGGAAATTTTGATCCAGAAGCTATATGAGCATTTCCTTCACGGTTTACAGTTACTTCACCAAGACCTACTAAATCATGTTTTAAATCTAAATCCGGATATCTTACTTTTATATCCTCAAGGAATTTACATAACTGCTCTATTTGCTCTTCAGCAAAATCACTTTTTGCATCATTAATAAGCATATTCCCAATACCAAACTTATTAACACCTACTTCTCCTTTCTAACTACTCTTGCCCGCATAAAAAGCTTGATCTGTTAAATCGTTATGATCTTGATATTGCGTTCCATCCTTATCAGTTATGTAATGAACACTTGTACCTCATGCTTGTAAGGCTTCAAGAGTGGAATTAATATTATCACTTACAGAATAAGTAATAACTACACAGTTAGGCTTTACTCCTTCCGGTCTTGGAGCCATAAATTTACCGTTTGGGCTATTTGTGTTACTGATACCGTTATTATTATCATTTGCCATGATATTTACCTCATATTTTTTTAATAAAAAGTTCAATTATTGAACTATGGCACTGTTAACAAAATAATTTAATTAACTTTAAAATTATTTTGTTAACAGTGCCATACTAATAATTAATACTAAGTCAAGAAATAATTAATTTTTATTAATATTTAAGTAGTTAGATAGGTAAAAGCAATAATATTTTACTCAAAAGGTTGGCGTAGGGTAATAGCGGCAGATAAAGTACCTTCATCTAGATAATCAAGTTCACCTCCGATAGGTATACCGCTAGCAAGGCGAGAAATTTTAGCAGGATGCTCTTTTAAATATTCAGTAATAAAATACGCAGTAGTTTGACCTTCTAAAGTAGAATTAGTAGCAATAATAACTTCTTTAATATTTTCTGCAAAACATCTTTTAAGTAGTTCAGGTAACCGAAGTATGCTAGGATTTTGCCTACTAGCTGCCGATAAATTATGGCCTAGTACATGATATAAACCTTTAAAATTACCGCTACGCTCCATTGCCCATAATTCAGCTACGGTTTCAACAACAGCAATAACCGATTTATCTCTATATTCAGAAGAGCAAATACAGCAAATATTTTCCGTATCCATATTACCACAAATCTTGCATTGTACTATTTTCTTATCTATCTCTACAAGGTTATTAACCAGGCTTTTTAACCTAACATCTTTGTCTTGTAGTAGATAAAGCACTATACGTCTTGCCGACCTACTACCAAGCCCAGGCAATTTGGAAAAAAGATAAATCAGCTGGTCTATTTCATTATCATTTGTTTTATTCATAGTCGGAGTATATATCATTATAAATGAAGAGTTGGTATACAATACGAAGATCAATTTGGAAAAGAGCCAGGCGTTTTGAAGCTTTTAACCGCAGCGTACATACTAGTGAGGATTAAAAGCAAAAAATAACGTAGCCAATTTTCAAATTCAGCGAGTATATATTAAAACTTAATAACAACTGTTCCGGCTATCTTATCATGCAATGCTTGTTTTTTAGAAGAAAAAAGTATGAAAAAAATACCTATAGGAAAAGTCATATACCCTAAAAATCTTTTAATTAACTGCTTTAAAGTTGGACGCTTTAATGTTACGGCATCTACGACTTTCATACGTAGGAACATTTTACTAAGCGTTGCACCTTTATAATACCAAAGCGTTACAAAATATGAGCCTATTACTAATATATTAGTAGCAAAAATTGAGATATTAAACAAAATATATTTATTAAAATTTCCTGTTTTAAGATATTCATAAAATTCCTGACTCATAACTGAGTTAAACATTTCATTGGGATTATGAAGATTAATGTTATTGCTAAGGAAATAATCATTAAAGAACAACCATAATAAATTAAAAGAACAAAATTGTGATATTGGGATTGCTATAAAGGCAAATAATGATAAATCAAGTGCCGTAGAAAAAATTCGTGCTATAAAATCAGAATAAATAATTTGCTTTTTCATTGCCGGTTACTTTATTTTAGTGTTAGATAGTAAGGATTGTGGTATGGTGCTATTTTGTCATCCCGTGGTCAAGCCACGGTGTAACAAAAGGATCGAGCAATACAACATACATAATCAAAATTCAATATATTACATTTATGCATCAATTTGAAGCATATAGTTTATTATTCGTTGATAGTTTTGTCTCAAATCTTATTATCGGTTTTCAGAATGAATTAATATTTCATTCTATGAAAATGTTTGGGGGCTATAATAGTTTAATCATGCTGTTAGTAGCTATTTGTGCTGCTCTTAGCGGTAATGCAGTCAATTATATTTTTGGAAGAATAGTTTTAAATATCTTTTATGCTTCCAAAAATGAACAAAATATCTTAAGACATAAAAGTTTAACAAAATTATATTATAAATATGAGATATTTATTATTTTCTTAATGGCTTTTCCTTTTTGGGGATGCTGTATTTCTTTATTCTCTGGTTTTTTTAAAACAAAATTTCTAAAATTTTTAGGTATTGGTTGTTTGGCAAAAGCATGCTATTATGCTCTAGAATTGTATATATTTTAACTCATGAAAAAATTAACCAAAACTAATTCTCAGAGACAACAAAAATTAGCAAGCATTATAAATGAAGCATTAATCGAAATTCTAAGACGTGGTAAAATGCTGGATAGCAGACTTTTTGATTGTCCTCTCACTATTACGAAAGTTATAGTTACTGCTGATCTAAAAATAGCTAATTGTTATTTCTTGCCTTTTAATACTAAACTAACAATAAATGAAATTATGAATGCATTAAATAATTCTAAAAATGCTATCAGAAATTTTATTACTAATAAAATAAATACGAAATTCTCACCTGAGAT
Organism: Candidatus Rickettsia kedanie; assembly: GCF_045865205.1. NCBI lineage: Bacteria > Pseudomonadati > Pseudomonadota > Alphaproteobacteria > Rickettsiales > Rickettsiaceae > Rickettsia > Candidatus Rickettsia kedanie. The sequence goes on from NZ_BAABMM010000034.1 coordinate 14,143, forward strand.
AAGATTTCATTACGATCACAGATTTGATAATGCTATAAAAGTGGAAGAGTTGCTAAAAAATATATAAGTGCTAGGGGATAAACTCAATTATTGAAAACAATAATTATCCGTTATACTAAAAACGCTTCAAAATTAAGCTCTAGTACAACACAGCCTCCCTAGCATAAATGGACTAAAGGATATAAATGTTTTGCAATGATGGAGTTTAAACATCATTTACAAAACAATATATTATAATAATTGAAATAATCAAGATATTGTAGTAATCTTTTAATATTTTTAAAACTTTAAGTATAACTCAAATAAAAATAAATCCTTATTTTTATTAAATAACTTTAAAAGATTATTTTTTTATATTAATATATAAGAATAATCTTTATAATAAAAATAAATAGAAAATGTCTCCTCAAATAATAGAGTTATTAATTTTTGCCGTTATTGCTTTTTACATTATCAACAAATTAATTACGACTCTCGGCGCTACTTCAGAAGAGGAACAGACAAAGCAAAAATCTTATTTTGGCGAACCGGTTATTAAGGACGTAACTTATAGTACAGTCAAATCTAATAAAGAAGAAAAAAATATTCCAACAGCCCAAGATATTAAAGTGTTTAAAGATATAATAGTGGAACATAATATAACTGCGGTCGTAGATGGAATGGAACAAGTCCATAAACGCCTTTACTCTTTTGATCCGGTTAAATTCATAAATAATGCTAAAACTGCTTTTCAAATGATTATAGAAGCTGCTTATAACAAAGATTCTAAGGAATTATCTGAGCTGATAGATAAAAGATACTTGGAAGCATTTGAAAAAATAACACCATCCTATGGCAATTTTTTTGACTCATCAGCTTTAAGTGCAAAATATTCAGAAATTTACATGTTTGGTAATAACATCTTTATTAAATTACTATTTCAAGGTAAAAATGTAGTTGACAAAATTGAAGATTTAAAAGAAGAATGGACATTTACACGTAATGCTAATACTAAAGAAGTTGATTGGTTTTTAAGCAATATTGAGAGAGTGTAGTTGTTGTCATCCCGTGCCCTTATGTCATTCCCGCGTAGGCAGGAATGACATAAAAAAGAACCTAAATTTAAATAACAAACCATGAGTAATGTGAGTAAAATTTGCTATATTATAGGCACTATATTAATAATAAGTGGCGGTATTTTTATGTTTCAAAAGCAAACGATAACGGATAACAATCAAATAATCCCAAGAAAAGTTTTATTCGGTAACCCTGATAAAGCCAGGGTTACTCTAACCCACGACGGTAAATATATTCTATATGTTGCACCGAAAGATGATGTCTTAAATATTTGGCTAGCCCCATCAGATGATATTAGTAAAGCAGAAGCTATAACCCATGATAAAGGACGTGGTATTTGGTCTTATGCTAAAGCTTATAATAATAAAAATATTTTATATACCCAAGATTTTAACGGTGATGAAAATGACCGAATTTATAGCTATAACATAGAGACCAAAGAGACAAAATTACTTACTCCTGAAAGAGGCGTTAAAGCCGGTATAGCTGGAGTGAGCTATAAAAAGCCAAATGAGATATTAATATATTTAAATGAGCGTGATCCTGAATATTTTGATATTTATAAATTAAATCTAGATACTTTAGAAAAAGAACTCATTTATAAAAATGATAGATTTACTGATTATGTAATCGATGAAAATTTAAATTTAAGATTCGGTAATTTACTAGATAAAGACGGAGCCGTTGAATATTATGAATTAAAAGACGGAGAACCTAAATTATATACTAAAATCTCAATGGAAGATTCTTTCAATACTTCTATACTCGGTTTTGATGCTAGCGGCGAAATTCTTTATATGCTTGAGGGGCGTAACCGCAATACTTCAGCCCTTAAGGCGATAACACTCGCTACAGATAATGAAGAAATATTAGCTGAAGATCCAAAAGCCGATATCGGTTTGTTTGCTATGCATCCTACCAAACAAACTCCGCAAGCAGTATCCATATACTATGATAGAGTTTCATATAAAATATTAGATAAAGAGATTGAAGATGATATTAAATATCTGCAGGCTCTTGATCGCGGTGTTTTAATTATCAATAGTAGGACGTTAGACGACAAAACTTGGATCGTTGCTTATATGGCTGATAATGCACCGGTGAAATATTATAAATATGATAGGGCAAATAAAAAAGCCGAATTTTTATTTACTAATCGCAAAGCACTTGAGCAATATAATCTTGCTAAGATGATACCGGTAATTATCAAGTCACGTGACGGGCTTGATTTAGTTAGCTATATCACTTTTCCGAATGATGTAAAGCTTGATGAAAATAATATTCCTGATAAAAAAGTACCGCTAATAATTAATGTTCATGGCGGACCGTGGGTTCGTGATAGCTGGGGATACAATCCTGAGCATCAATGGCTTGCAAATCGTGGTTACGCAGTTTTAAGTATAAATTACCGTGGTTCTACCGGTTTTGGGAAAGATTTCTTAAACGCCGGTAATTTAGAATATGCCGGTAAAATGCACACCGATTTAATTGACGGTGTTAATTGGGCTATTAAGAATAATATAGTTGATTTTGACAAAGTTTGTATTATGGGCGGAAGTTATGGAGGTTATGCAACGCTTGTAGGTCTTACCATGACCCCTGACATATTTGCTTGCGGTGTTGATGTTGTCGGTATGTCTAATTTATTAACTCATGTGCAATCTAAAGCTCCTTATATGACACCATTGTTAAGTATATATAAAACACGTATGGGACCTTGGGATACTGAAGAAGAAAAAGAGTTTTTAAGACAAAGATCACCGATTAATTTTGTTGATAATATCAAAAAGCCTTTATTTATAGCACAAGGTGCTCACGATGTGAGAGTCGTACAGGCAGAATCAGAACAGATTGTAAACAGCATGAAAGCAAAGCATATACCGGTAGTTTATGCACTTTACAAAGATGAAGGACATGGCTTTGCAAAACCAGGTAACAGAATCTCATATTACGCTCTTGCCGAACAGTTTTTAGCGAAGATTTTAAAAGGAAGAGCAGAAGCAATAGGAGATGACTTAAAGAATGCTAATCTCATTCTGAATGATAAAGAAAAAATTAGCGGCAAGGAAGCAGAAAAGATTATAGATACAGCAATTGGGAATTGATATCCTTGCGTCATTGCGATAGTAATGCTCGTTGTCGGTTTCGTAATGGGAGTTAGCAACCGGTATATTTGTTTTATCTTTAGTAATAATACGTCTTTTATGGAAGTTCTATAATGCTAATGTTTTATTACCAGCTGATTTACCGAATTGGCAGAAAAAAGCCGCTAATAATTAATATAAATTTGCTATATCTTTTAATGTTATTAATGCCGATAAGCAGCTTTTTCATGATTATCCTATCAAATCATCATATTGATTTTGACGGTTTGTTTACTATAAATTCTTTTGTTCAAGATTTACAATTTGCCAAAATCTTTAAAAAAGTCCATAAAAATACTGCTTTGTTATTTACTGCTTTAATTATTTTGCATATACTAGCCGCGTTATATCAGCACTTTATTAGGAAAGATAACGTACTTAAGAGAATGTGGAATGAGTAGTGCGTGTCATTCCCACGTAGGCGGGAATCCAGAATTTTTAAGTAAATTATAAACTAATTTTTATATAACTTAACTTGTTTTTAGTATTTTTACTGGATTTCAGCCTACGCGGGCATGACCTCATAAACTCTCTACTTTACAGTTTAAAGATTAATTATTATACTGTGCTTTAATTATTTAAATAAATTATTTAAAATGAATATTCATGAATATCAAGCAAAAGAGATTTTAAGAAAATACGGCGTACCTACTGCCACTGGACTCGTTGTTACAAAAACCGAAAAGATTAACGAAACCATAGATAAGTTAAATACGGCAGTATATGTGGTTAAAGCACAAATACATGCCGGCGGTAGAGGTAAAGTAGGCGGTGTTAAGGTTGTTAAGAGTAAAGAAAAAGCAAAAAAAGTTGCTCATGACATGTTTGGTATTAATTTAGTAACACATCAAACAGAACCTCAAGGACAAAAAGTAAATCGTCTTTATATCGAATCAGGTTGTGATATCTTAAAAGAATATTATTTCAGTATAGTATTTGATAGATCGGCGAGCTGTATTACTTTCATAGCTTCTACCGAAGGAGGAGTCGATATTGAAGAAGTAGCAGAAAAAACTCCGGAAAAAATTATTAAATTTTCTGTTGATCCTGCCACCGGTTTACAAGATTTTCATATGCGTGGTATAGCTTATGAGCTAGGTTTTAAGGATAACCAAACTAAACAGATGAAAGAAATAGTAAAATCAGTCTATCATGCTTTTATTGAAACTGATGCGGCACAAATTGAAATCAACCCGTTAATTGTACAAACGGACGGAAATTTACTCGCTTTAGACGCAAAAATCACTTTTGACGATAACGGCTTATTCAAACATCCAAATATTACGGCAATGCGTGATCACGATGAGGAAGATCCTTTAGAAACTAGAGCAGCAAATGCGGGGCTTAGCTATGTAAAAATGGACGGTAATATCGGTTGTATGGTTAACGGTGCAGGTCTTGCTATGGCTACTATGGATATTATTAAGCTTTACGGTGCGTCACCTGCAAATTTCTTAGATGTTGGCGGCGGAGCTGATCGTGAGCGTGTAAAAGAAGCTTTAAAAATAATTTTATCCGATAAAGAAGTGCAAGGGATCTTAGTTAATATTTTCGGCGGTATTATGCGTTGTGATATTATAGCGGAAGGGATTATTGCAGCTGCAAAAGACATAGGTATAAAAGTGCCATTAGTAGTCCGTTTAGCCGGTACTAACGTTGAAAAAGGCGAAGAAATTTTATCAAATTCCGGTTTAGCAGTAATACCGGCACATGATTTAGCAGATGCGGCAAATAAGATAGTCGAGGCTATTAGGTAGGTAATCGTCATGAGCTAGGCAGTCTTAGTACTTACGTGGCTTTTATGTCACTCCCGCGTAGGCGGGAATGACATAATAATGATCCATGCAACAACGCCTTCAGTTGCTCGCAATGACGATGACAATTACACAAAATAAAAACAATAAAAATTATTTAACATGGCAATATTAATAAATAAAAAAACAAAAGTTATCTGTCAGGGCTTTACTGGTTCACAAGGAACGTTTCACTCTGAACAAGCGATAGCTTACGGCACTAACATGGTTGGCGGTGTTACACCTGGCAAAGGCGGTCATACTCACCTTGATTTACCTGTATATAATACCGTACGTGAAGCAAAAGCAAAAACCGGTGCAAATGCAAGCGTTATATATGTTCCGCCCAGCTTTGCCGCTGATTCGATATTAGAAGCACTCGATGCCGAAATTGAAGTAGTAGTATGTATAACGGAAGGAATTCCGGTACTTGATATGGTGAAAGTAAAACGTGCTTTAGTCGGTTCTAAAACTAGATTAATCGGTCCTAACTGCCCTGGAGTTATCACACCGGGTGAATGTAAAATCGGTATTATGCCTGGGCATATTCATAAAAGAGGAACGATAGGTATTGTTTCAAGATCAGGTACTCTAACTTATGAAGCAGTAGCACAGACAACAGCCGTAGGACTTGGACAATCTACATGTGTCGGTATAGGCGGCGATCCTGTTAACGGCACTAATTTCGTTGATTGTATTGATATGTTTTTGAAAGATGATGAAACAAAAGCAATTATTATGATTGGTGAAATTGGCGGTAATGCAGAAGAAGATGCAGCGGAGTTTATCAAGCAATCAAAAATCAAGAAGCCTATTATTAGCTTTATTGCAGGTATTACAGCACCTCCCGGTAAAAGAATGGGACATGCCGGAGCTATTATTGCCGGAGGACAAGGAAGTGCCGAAGATAAGCTTGAAGCTCTACAAAGTGCCGGCGTAACTATCACTAGATCCCCTGCCGATATCGGTAAAACTATGTTTGATTTGTTAAATAAAGGCTAAAATTATTCAACAGCAATCGATATCATTCCTAGCTAAAAGTAGGAATCTAGAAAAATAATTTCAATATTTCCACTTTCGCGTGCAGGTCTTGTTGTACGTATCAATTTCGCCTCTGTCATCCCCGTGGCTTGACCACGGGATCCAGTTAAACATACTAAAATTATTAGTATTTTTTATTGTTTTGATGGACCCCGTGGTCAAGCCACGGGATGACATAGTGGGTTTTACTGATCCACGCAACAACACCTCGCGGGCATGACATCCTAAACATTCGTATAGGATATGGTCAATTTCAAAAAGAGCAAGGAGTCTGCAAGTCGAGGAACGGAACATATACTTAATAAGTGAGCACCGCAGCTCCTGCTAGACGACACCTGCCAATTTTTGAAATTCACCAAGCATCCCTAATTTCTTTAACTATATTTAGTAATTGTGGGAAATCTATTAATCCAGGTATTAATTTTGAATCAATTATATACGCAGGTACTCCTTGGATTCTAAGGCTTCTAGCTATTTTCATATTTTGAGTAATGAAATCTTTAATCTCATTGCTATCGGCAGTTTCTTCAATTTCCGTAGCATTTAAGCCATTCTCGGTTAATAACTCTTTTATGGATTCCTTAGAAACATCTCTTATTTTTATTAATTCATCATGAACAGCTTTAAATTTACTTTGATTAACCTTATAAACGGCTAAAACTATTCTTGCAAGATATTCGGAAGCATCTCCAAGGATAGGGAGCGGTCGTAATATAACTTTAACTTTTGGATCATGTTGTAATAATTCATTTATAGAAATATCGCCTTTTTTACAATAAGAACAATTGTAATCATAAAAAGCAATTATTATTACATCCCCGTCTTTATTGCCTATAACAGGAAAGCTTGTACTATCTTCAATACCTAACTTATGATCTTTTAGATAGTTATTAACTTTAGTCTCATTTTCCTGTACTTTACGTTTTTGCAAGCCTTCTATTGATTCTATTATTATTTCCGGAGTTTTAAGCAAATAATCTTTGATTATTGCTTGGACTCTTTCCTCTTCACATTTCTTTGCATCCTCACTTTGTTTAACCTCAACGGAAACCGGATTTGTAGAATAAGTTTTCATTGTTTTGAAAACAAATAAAACTCCTATCACAACTACAAATATAACCAATATTTTACCTATAATATGCTGCATAAATTCCTTTTTTAAAAAATTTTATATTGTTTTTACTTGGAATCGTCATTATGAGGAACGAAGCGACGTGGCAATCCAGCAAAAATAATAAAAAAATGCTATAAATTAGCATTTTTTACTGGATTGCTTCGTCGCATTACTATGTAATTCTTCTCACAATGACGCTTATTTCTGTCTTATTAATCTACTCTGATCTCTTTTCCAGTCTTTTTCTTTAATTGACTCTCTTTTATCATGTAATTTCTTACCTTTAGCAATACCAAGCTCAACTTTCACTTTATTTTTTTTATTCAAATACATAGAAAGAGCTACTAGCGTATAGCCTTTTATTCTAATTCTACCGATAATTTTCTTTATCTCTTTAGTATGCAACAATAATTTACGAGGTCTACGCGTAGAATGATTAAATCTATTCGCTTTTTCATATTCTGCAATATAGCAGTTATACAAAAACACCTCATGTCCGGTATCTGCCGCATGGCTTTCCTCTATAGAAGCTTTGCCTTGACGCAGAGACTGTACTTCACTCCCCTTTAATACAATACCTGCTTCTAATCTTTCTTCAATAAAATAATTAAAAAGGGCTTTCTTATTTTGTGTAATAACTTTCTTATATTCGGTCATATTTTTATAGATAGTGATGTTATAATGTTTTCAATTTGTTTTTTAGCACTATCGCTTGCTTCAGTTAATGGAAGTCTAATTTCATTTTTACATAAACCTAAATAATGAGCGGCATATTTTATCGGAATCGGATTAGATTCTACAAACAAAGTTTTATATAAAGGCAGTAATTTCTGATGGATTTCTAATGCTCCTTTAGTATCATGTTTATACCACTTCTCTAATAGTTCTTTACACATATCGGGAGCAATATTAGAGGCTACGGAAGTCCACCCTACCCCGCCTTGTGCATTAAAAGCTAAAACTACTTCATCATTACCGGTTAAAATATTAAAATCATTTTTAACTATTGCTCTAATCCGCAATGGACGTTCTAAATCTACGCCGCAATCTTTTAATGCTAAGATACGCGGTAGCTCGCTAAGCCTCAATATCGTCTCATCAGAAAAATCTACTCCGCTTCTAGTTGGAGCTGAATATAATATAATAGGTAGATTACACGCTTCATGTAATGCTTCAAAATGCTTATAAATCCCGTGTTGTGTAGGTTTTACATAAGATGGTGGACTAGCCATAAAACCATCAACTTTGATTTTTGTAGATTCCGCTGCAAGTTCTATTGCATAAGCGGTATTATTTGATGAACATCCGCTTATTATAGGAATACGCTTATTAACGATTTCTACGCTAGTTTGCAGTAATAATTTATATTCTGCAAAACTCAAACTACTACCTTCTCCGGTTGAACCTGCAATTAATATTGCATCGACTTCATGCTTTATTTGATGTTTTAAAATTCTCTCTAAAGCATATAAGTCTAACTTATTATCTTTAAAAGGTGTTATAAGTGCGGTAATTAAACCTTTAAATATGTTATTCATTGTTTTTTATTTTTTTATTAATTTGTCATTTTGAGGAAGTATTGGTCTCATGGTTCAGCTTCCTAATGTGTTACCCCACGACTTAATAGCGTGATCCAGTGAAAAATACTAATATTAGTATTTTTCACTGGATCACGTGGTCAAGCCACGGGATAAAAGATTTAGCACTTCTTCCTACTCCCTAACAACACGCCCATACTCTTCTTTCAAAAATTCTGCAATTTTATGATCCTCAAAAATAATCTTTTTATTGCCAAGATCTATAGAACTAATATTTTGCACCTCAATTGCCGTACCTGTAACAAAACATCCGGTAAAATTCTCTATTTGCTCTAATTTCAAGCGCTCTTCTTTTACTTCTAGACCTAAATCTTTTGCAATTTCAATAATAGTCTGTCTTGTTATACCGTTTAAAAATCTATCGGCAATTGTAGTATATAATGTTTTATCTTGAACAAAGAAAATATTTGTTGTAGTACATTCAGCAATATACCCTTCATAATCAAGTAATAATGCGTCATCATAGCCAAGAGCTTTAGCTTCTTTTTGACTCATTATTGCCATATTATATTGAGCGGCGGATTTAGATTGTACCGGGGTGCTATCAGGCATTGCTTTACGCCAGCGGCTTACATGTAAATTTATACCTTTCTCAAAAGACCTGGGCATTGATGGAATACCGGCAATCAAAAGATTAGTAGACAAATCAGGGTTAGTAATATTTAGTGATTCGTCTCCGCACCAAATAAGCGGTCTTATGTATGCATCCTTAATATTATTTTGTTTTATTACAAGTTCATGAGCTTTTATTATCTCGTCTACACTATAAGGTACTTTTAAACCTAATGCTTCTGCTGATTTTATTAATCTTTCCGTATGTTCTTTGAGTTTAAAAACTTTGCCGTTATAAGCTCTCTCACCCTCAAATACCGATCCTGAATAATGCAGGCTATGAGTTAACACATGAATCCTTGCAAATTGATAAGGAACTAAATCACCGTTAATCCAAATATGCCAAAAAATTTGCTCTAGTTTTATAATTGTCATTAACCTATATTTATATTAAAGTAGATATAATTTAAGATGTCACCCCGTGGCTTGACCACAGGGTCCAAAAAAACAGCTTATGATATTAATAATTTTACTGGATCCCGTGGTCAAGCCACGGGATGACAAATGAGTATACATGCAACCACATAAAGCACATATTTTAATCGTAGATGATGATAGCAGAATATTAGCACTTTTAAAGCAGTTTTTAAATAAAAATGAGTTTTTAGTATCAACGGCAAACTCAGTCATAGAAGCTAAAAATCTATTAAAAAATTCTAATTATGATTTAATTATTTTAGATGTTATGTTACCTGAAATAACAGGGCTTGATTTTGCTACTACTATAAGGGATGTCGGTAATAATATTCCTATAGTTATGCTTACTGCTTTATCGGAAGCCGATGACCGTGTTAAAGGACTTGAAGCTGGTGCCTCTGATTATATAACTAAACCTTTTGAACCGAGAGAATTATTACTTCGGATAAATAATTTAATTAATAATTATAATAACTTTAAAAAAGAAACGAATATAATTAAATTCGGCAATAATTTCTATAATTTTGATACAAAGGAATTCACTAAGAACAATCAAATCATATCTCTTAGCTCTACCGAACAAAAATTACTTGAGATATTAATAAAAAATTCCGGTAAATCTACTAGTCGTTTTGAACTTTCAAAAATAATGGGAGGGCTTAGTATGCGTTCTATCGATGTACAAATTACAAGAATAAGAGGCAAAATAGAAGACAACCCAAAAGAGCCGAAATATTTAAAAACCGTGCGTAATGAGGGCTATGCACTTTATATTTGATCACTTTATGTGTCATTTCCGCGTAGGCGGGAATGACATCGAGCAGGCGTCTTGAACCATTACAGGCAATGCCAATGACGTATACAAATTACATATGAGCTTTATATCTAAATTATTACCGAGAACATTATTTGTACGGTTTATGTTTATTATAATCATTCCGATTTTAATAGGACAAATCGTTGCTATATTCTTGTTTTACGATCGTCATTGGTATAATGTTTCATATTATACTAGTACTATTATTATCAATGAAATAGAATCACTGATTAAAGAACATAGAAATAATTCAAGAGAGATAACCCATTTATCGGAAAATTATCTTAATTTATCTTATCAATTTCAGCTTAATAAAAAGTTATCTATAAAACAACCTAAATTAAGTGAGCCTCTAACTATATTTAAAAATATTTTAGCTACAAAAATCCATGAAAAAAATATAGTTAAGCTGAATAAGGAAAATAAAATTGAAGTATTTTTAGAATTACAAGATGGAATATTATATATTACTTTTCCTGCAAAATTACTACTTAATCCTACGGTATATATATTTGTTTTATGGATTATATCTTTAACTGTTATATTACTTTCTGTTTCTATTATTTTCTCCAAAAATCAAATTAAATCAATACTCACTCTTGCGGATAGCATGGATAAATTTGGTCGAGGTGTTTTAAAAGGCAAAAATTTCAAACCTTCAGGAGCTTTAGAAATAAGAAAAGCAGGACTTGCTTTTTTAAAAATGAAAACTCGTATTGAAAAACAAATTACTAAAAGAACCACTATGCTTGCTATGATTTCTCATGACCTTAGAACTCCTTTAACAAGAATGAAACTACAACTTGAATTAATGGAAGAAAGCGAAGAAATCGAAGGGTTAAAACAAGATATATTAACTATGCAGCAAATGATAAATTCTTATTTAGATTTTGCTAAAGGTGAAAGTACAGAAGAATTTGAAGAAATTTTATTACTACCTTGGATAGAACATTTTTTAAACAAATGGTCACATGTAGATATTGAATTTATAAAACTTAATAATATAGATAATTCAAAAGTACGCATTAAACCGAATTCTTTTGAAAGAGCCTTGTCTAATTTAATCGGTAACGCTATAAAATATGGAACTAAAATTAAAATATCTTTGACAGATAATCCATCTACCGTAGCTATAATTATTGAGGATAACGGTATCGGTATAGATGATACAGAAAAGCATCTTGTATTTAAACCGTTTTATAGATCGGATAAAGCAAGGCAACTTGATAATGCAAGTAATGTAGGACTTGGGCTTGCTATTACTAAAGAAATAATAAACGATTATAAAGGCTCTATTTATTTAGAAGATAGCAAGGATTTAGGTGGGCTATCGGTAAGAATTGAAATACCTAGAATATGACCGCCGATGTCATTCCCGCATAGATACCAAATCGTCATTGCGAAAAGAATTACGTAGTAATTCGACGAAGCAATCCAGTAAAAAATTCTGATTTACAGAATTTTTTTATTATTTTTTCTGGATTGCCACGTCGCTTCGCTCCTCGCAATGATGGTTTTAGTATCCACGTAACAGTACCAGCTCGCAATGACGGAAAAATCGATCCATACAGCAACATCTAAAATATAAAATAATGACTCACATAAAACATTTAGCAATAATAATGGATGGTAATGCTCGTTGGGCAGATCGGCATAACTTAACAAAATCTGAAGGACATAAAGCAGGTTCCGATAAAATTCGTGAATTACTGCCTGAGTTTATTAACCTTAATATACCTTATATAACTTTATATACTTTCTCTTCCGAAAATTGGCAACGCTCAAGCACGGAAGTAGATTTCTTAATACAATTATTAAGTATTTATTTAAAACATGAATTAAACAGTTTACATAAAAACGGCGTTAAAATAAAAGTAATAGGTAGGCTTAATTTATTAAGTAGCTCATTGCAAAAACAAATAAATAATGCTATAGAATTAACAAAAAATAATAATAAAATAACACTTTGTATAGCTTTTAGTTATGGGAGTCGCCAAGAAATAGTTGATGCCTGCACAAAAATTATTGCAAGCGGTAAAAAAGAAGTAAGTGAAAGTGATATACAGCATGCTTTATATGATCCAGAAATGCCGGATGTAGATTTATTAATAAGACCGGGCGGGGTTTATCGCATCAGTAATTTCTTGCTTTGGCAGGCAGCTTATGCTGAATTATATTTCTCACTCAAATATTGGCCTGATTTTAATAAAGATGATATACTAGAAGCTATAAACGATTACTCAAAAAGGAACAGAACATTTGGCAAAAGATAAACAAAATATATATTTAAGAATCCTGTCCGGTATAGTTTTAGTGCCATTATTTGTTATAGCTACATTATGGTTTAAGCCTTTATTTTATATTCTAATGATATTAGTGGGTGTGGGAATGTTAAGTGAATGGTATAATATGACCTACTCTTCTATACCGTATTCAGTACTAGGACTAATTATTATCCCGATTCCTATAGCTCTATTAATATTATTGGAAGATACTAATAAATGGCTTATTATGCTTTATTTTTGCATTATTTGGTCTGTAGACACTTTTGCAATGATTGGCGGCAAAACTTTTAAAGGAGCAAAGCTTGCTCCAAAAATCAGTCCTAAAAAAACTTGGAGCGGTTTAGTTACAGGAATATTATCAGCAGGTTTGGTTGCGGTATTAGTGAGTTTTATACCAAACTTTCATATTGAAAATTACTATTTTTCAAATAAAATTTATTTGTTTATAATTAGTTGTATAGTAGCATTAATAGCTCAATCAAGTGATTTATTTATTTCATATTTTAAGCGAAAATTTAATATTAAAGATAGCGGTCATATAATACCCGGTCATGGAGGAGTCCTAGACAGATTTGATAGTATTATTTTAACCGCTCCAGTATTATTTTTTATGAATATATATTTATGATACTACATTTAAACAATCATTCTAAAAAAATAATTTTAAATATCTTTTTAGCTTTACTGCTTGGATATTTTGTTTTTCATTGCATATATGGGAATAAAGGGATTATTGCATATTTAAAAGTAAATAGGCAGCTTGAAAAAGCTTATAATGAACTGAAGGGCTTACGAGCAGAAAGAGTAGAACTTGAACATAACGTCAAATTACTCCGCACGGAATCGCTAAATAAAGATATGTTAGAAGAACAAGCAAAGAAAGTTTTAGGAGTAGCTGCTCCAAATGAGCAGGTGTTTACAATAAAAAACACACCTAGTCAAAGGTAGGTATCGTCATTGCGAGCAACTAAAGGTGTTGTTGCATGACGCTTATGTCATTCCCGCGGAAGCGGGAATGACATAGAATAAATAGAGAAGAAAATCCCAAACAACATGATTAAAAAAGAATTGAATATAATTTATGACTATAACAATTTATCAAAACGACCTACCTAATAATTTTGAACTTGAAGGAGATATCGCTATAGATACCGAAACAATGGGGTTAAATCTACATAGAGATAAACTATGTTTGCTACAATTTAGTAACGGCAACGGTGAAGCCCATCTTGTTCATTTTGTAAATCAAGATTATACTGCTCCTAATTTAAAAGCGTTATTGCTAGATAAAACTAGATGCAAGGTATTTCATTTTGCTAGATTTGATTTAGCATCTATAAAAAAATATTTAAGTATAGATTTAGAAAATATCTTTTGTACTAAAATATCTTCAAAACTAGTTAGAACCTATACAGATAGCCACAGTCTTAAGGATTTATGCCGAGAATTGCTTAATATAAATATTTCAAAACAACAACAATCTTCCTATTGGGGTGCTGATAATTTATCTTCAGAACAAAAAGAATATGCAGCAAAAGATGTGCTTTATTTGCATCAATTAAAAGATATGTTACAAAAAATGCTACTTAGAGAAAATAGGCTCGAACTTGCCCATGATATTTTTCGTTTTTTACCAACAAGAGCTAATTTAGACCTTATCGGTTGGAATGAAATCGATATTTTTATGCATTAATTTAAATTAAGATAAGTTAATAAAGATATTAACTTATTAACATAGTAAATTGATTTCAAGTATAAAATCCTGCACTCTATTTAAAGAGGGCATCGATGTAGTACTCTATGATTTTGACTCTATGTCTTTGCTGCAAAAGAGTTGGTGTTGCGTGGTTCGGAAAACGCACTCGGTGTCATCCCGTGGCTTGACCACGGGATGACACCGTCTTAGAGTACTATAGCTAACCTTCTTAGTAGCTAATTGATTTTTCACATTACTTAGTCTACATAATTAATCACTAAAATAGGGGATCTTTATAACTAATAAAAAAGAAATAGACGTGCTAGATTCAAATTCAAGATTTAAATCTAAAGCTAAGTCTAGATACTATAACATACCTCGGTTATCCTAGGGTTATAACTTGTGAAACAGATGACGACACGTTAAGTATTGATGGCGGTGTTTTTGCTGCATTTTGGTGGGCAGCCAATTATATAATAGAGAAGTATTAATGCCATAACAAATAATGTTCTCTATTCTTAGGAAGATCTAGGGCATTATGAAACTTCATCTTATCAGAGTCCTAAGGGTGCTTCAAAAGGTATTTACCATAATAATTGCAGTAACTTTATAAATGAGACGAAGCAGCATTATGACTCTTCATTCGATAAACATGAGGAGGTAGTTTTAGGTAACACTACTACTTTTTTTTGGTTAGTATGGTGGTAATACAATAAAAGTATACTAGTGTCATACTGCAGCTTGACCACGGTATCCATAAAAACGATTAAAAATACTAAAATTCTTAGTATTTGTAACTGGGCCCCGTGGTCAAGCCACGGGGTGACACCGAGTAGTTCTTCTCACAATAACAATGCAAACAATATAGTCAATTCAGTTGGATTCGGATACAAGGAGCGAGGAGCAAAGCCTATAAATAATAGGCGAAACGACGAGTAACGCAGTAGGTGAGTTCAAATCAATTAACTATAATATTCACAATTTTACGAGGCACGAGAATAATTTTCTTCGGTTCTTTTCCTGCTAAGAATTTTTGTACCTTTGGCAAATTGACGGTAATTTGCTTTATTGCATCTTCACTTGCGGCAGTTTTAAACTCATAGGTATCACGGAGTTTGCCGTTAACCTGCACTGCCATAATATATGTATCTAACTCTAGCATTGACTCATCAAATGCAGGAAAAGCTGATTTATATAACCGCTCTTTATTGCCAAGCTTCTGCCAAATTTCTTCTGTAATATGTGGGATAAAAGGATTTAGTAGCTGTACTAAAATATTAAAGCCATGCCTTACAGTTTTTACATCAATTTTATCTTTGGATATTTCAGAGGATATAGCATTAGAAAGCTCACGCATACGTGCTATTGCTCTGTTTAGGGCAAAATGCTTTATATCTTCTGCGACATGCTTTATAGTAAAATGAACTAACCTATTAAGCGCTTTGTTAATATAACTTGCTTCTAAAGGTAACTTGTACGTCGATCCGGTACTCGCATCTTCACGTACTAAAGTGTACGCTGCGGTGCTGCATTCCGTGTTTCCTGCAAATTCCTCTTTATTAGCTTCGTTATATAAAAATTTTATTGCCTCAAACATTTGCTCAAGCTTATTAATAAAACGTGAGCAGCCTTCAATACCGCTTACAGACCATTCTAGATCTTTCTCAGGTGGACTATCGGACAGTACAAAAAGCCTAATAGCATCTGCCCCATATTGCTCTTGCATTGCCTCAAGATCGATGAGATTCTTTTTAGACTTACTCATCTTCTCAATGCGTCCCTGCACTACTCTATTATTGCTTTCCTTATGAAAAAATTCATTACCCTTTTTAACTACTTCTTCAGGATATAACCAATTATTATGTTCATCTTTATAAGTAGCATGCAACACCATACCTTGAGTAAATAACCCTTTAAAAGGCTCTCGAACGCTTACGTAATTCTGTGCGTTCATTACTTTTGTGAAAAACCTTGCATATAATAAATGCATAACGGCGTGCTCGATGCCGCCTATATATTTATCTACAGGAAGCCAATAATCACAAGCTTTTTTATCGGTCATCTCTGTAGCATTGCTATTGCAATATCTCGTAAAATACCAAGATGATTCAAAAAATGTATCAAAAGTATCGGTTTCACGAATAGCCGGCTTATTGCATTTCGGACAATTAACATGTTTCCAACTAGGATGATGAGCAAGCGGATTACCGTGACCGTCAAAACTAACATCATCAGGTAACGTAACGGGTAAGTCTTTGTAAGGTACGGGAACTATGCCGCAATCTTCACAATGAATAATAGGAATCGGACAACCCCAAAAACGCTGTCTTGAAATCCCCCAATCTTTTAGACGATAATTTATGCTGCGTTTACCTATCTCTAATTTTTCAAACTCCTCGATTACTTTTTGTTTTGCTTCATTACTAGTTAAGCCGTTTAGAAAATTTGAGTTAACCAAAATTCCATCTTCCGTATAAGGGGTCTTTTGTACATCAATATCCGTTTCAATTACTTGCTTAATAGTTAAATTCATTTTAACAGCTAATTCATGGTCACGTTCATCATGAGCAGGGCAACCGAAAACAGCACCGGTACCGTAATCCATTAACACGAAATTAGTAATAATAACCGGTAAAACTATATTTGAATCGAAAGGATGAGTAACATAAAGACCGGTAAATACACCTTCCTTTTCAGCTTTATCAAGCTCAACAGAACAGGTTATATTTGCACATTTAGCTATAAAATTCGATATTTCAGGTGTTTTAGAAACTAATCGTTCTATTATCGGATGATTAAAGGCAATTCCTATAAAGCCAGCACCAAAAATGGTTTCGGGTTTTGTTGAAAATACTTCTATAGTAGTATCTTCATTATCCTTAATTTTGAAATGAAAATTGGCACCTATCGATTTACCAATCCATTTCTCTTGCATAGAGCGGACTGCTTCAGGCCACTCTTTTAAATTCTGAATTTCGTTTAATAATTCTTCAGCATCATCAGTGATTTTTAAGAACCATTGCTTTAAATAACGTTTCTCAACTATTGCACCTGAACGCCAACCACACCCGTCTACAACTTGCTCATTCGCAAGCACGGTATTATCAACCGGATCCCAATTAACAAGTGATTCTTTTTGATAAGCAAGATTTCTCTCATAAAGCTCTAAAAAGAATTTTTGCTCATGTTTATAATACTGCGGATCACAACTATTTATCTCTCTAGACCAAGCATAAGAAAAACCCATAGATTTTAGCTGCTTTTTCATATTCTCGATATTAGAATAAGTCCAATCTTTCGGATGAGAATTATTTTTTATTGCGGCATTTTCGGCAGGTAGCCCAAAAGCATCCCAGCCCATCGGATGAAGCACATTAAAACCTTGCATAGTCATAAACCTTGCAATAACATCACCTATAGAATAGTTGCGTACGTGACCTACATGGATTTTACCGGAAGGATAAGGCAGCATTTCAAGTACGTAATATTTTGGCTTGCTACTCTCGTTTGATACCTCAAAAGCTTTCTCGTCATACCAAATTTGCTGCCATTTTTGTTCTACTTGATTCATATCTGCTTTTTAATTTATTTGTTACCCCACGTAGTCTTGCGTCACAGACTGTGTCCTGAGATACCGTGGTCAAGCCACAGGGTGACATGGAGGTAATATAATCACCTAGCACTATTAATATATATCTCTCTAGCTTTTCTTAAAATTTTATCTTCAAGTGTGATAGCAAGATGTGAGGTGTTTTCATTAAGTACCCATTGTTTATTTTTAAGCATTTCTTCAAATACTTTCACTGCAATTGAATCAGGGCTTATTACATCGTCTTTAATCAATATATTTATTTTAAATCGAAAATTAGGATTAGAACGTGGGCTATACCATTCCGTAATAATCACGCCGCCGTTTGAGTCAGCTGATGCAAGAGGAGCAAAACTTATAGTCTCTAATGCTGCTTGCCAAAGATATTTATTAACTGAACCTCCTACAGCTTTAGTAGATTCGTTTTTGACCCTACTAGGTCTAAAAACTAGCCCTTCTTCACCTGCTATAGAACCTACTTCGTCCCATTTCTGCTCTCGTTCTGTTTTTGGATAATCATCCGCTAAGATACTAGTACTTATTGCACTAAGTATAATTACAAAAAATAATCCGATAATTTTTTTCATAACCAATATTTAATTAGGGTGCTTGAGAGAAATAATAGAGAAGTTTTGGCTATTAGTCAAAAATTATTTGAACTAATTGTATGTCATTCATATACCCCCTATATGTCATTCCCGCGGAAGCAGGAATCCTTCATTGTCATACCGCGACTTGATCGCGGTATCCAGCTAACAATACTAAAATGATTCATACTTTACCGTGGACAAGCCACAGGATGACATCGAGTGTGCTTTTTGATCCACGTAACAATGCCTTGCATGAATAACATACAGCTACTCTACACCTTAACAGGCATGACGACAAAAATATCTTTAGGATTCTCAGGAAATTTAATAAGTACTGGTGCTGAAACATCTGAAAAATATAGTTCTACTAAATCCGATTTCACTGCTTTTAAGACATTTTCCAAATATTGTGGATTAAAGCCTATAGCTAAAGGCTCATCACTATTATATTCATAAAAACTTTCCTTATCTTGTGAAGCATTAATAACCTCTTTTGCGTTACCTCTTGCTTCACCAATAGCACTAATCTCTAAGGTTTCGCGAGATAATGATAATTTTACCGCTCTAAATTTTTCAACGGTTATGATCGCTATTCTTTCTATACTATCTGCAAATATTTTTCGATTAATTACTAATTTTGAGCTGCTGCTTTCTGGAATAAAAGCACTATAATCAGGGAAAGTACCGTCTATAAGCTTTGATAGCATAATAGTATTTTCGTTACATATAAATTTAATCTTATTGCTACTTAATAAAATTTCTATATCTTCATTTATATTTTTAGGATCTTTAACTATTTTTAAAATTTCTTCTGCACTTTTTTGCGGTAATATAACTCCAAAATTCTTTATTTGTTGTTCTAATGTTACCCATGAAATTGAAAGCCTATACCCATCGGTACTTGCCGAACAAAACTCTTTGCCTTTTATGTGTAAATAAACACCGTTTAAATTATAACGAGTTTCATCTAAAGAAATCGAAAATTTTGTCGATTCGATTATTTTAGCAAAATCCGTGCAGGAAATTTTAAAACTTGCTTCAGGATTAATACTATCCATTGGAGGAAAAGAACTAACCGGCAAAGTAAATAAATTAAATTTACAATTTTTTCCTTTAATTTCAAGTCCCGTTGTACCGAGATCTGTTAATATAAGCTCGGAATCCGGAAGTTTGCGGACTATATCATTTAGAGTTTTCGTAGAAACGGTAAGTTCACCTTCACTTACTACCTGTACTGCTATTTTTTGACTTAAGTACAAGTCCATATTAGTAGAACTAAGCTCTAGATTGCCGTCTTTTGCCGATAATTTAATGTTTGCATATTCAGGTATTACATTACGTTTTTCAACAACGGAACTTGCAAACCCCAGGGACTGAGCTAACGTTTTTGTTTCAACTATTAATTTTAACATATTGTTATTCTCTTAATGTTCCTTGAAATTTTTGCGCGATGGCAGCAACTAAATCTTTACTGAACGAATTTAAATCAGTATCAGACAACGTCCGATCATCTGCTTGTAGCTCTATTTTAATTGCTATAGATTTTTTACCGTCAGGTAATTTATCACCGCTATAAATATCAAATAATATAACTGATTTAACAAGCTTTTTATTAAAATTATTTATATATGATATTATTTCACCGACTCTATGATCTTGATCAACAATAAATGCATAATCTCTAAAATTAGCTTGGAAATCTGATACTGCAAATGCGTCTCTTTTACCGAATTTAGCTTTTATCAACGGCAAATTCGTAATATTGAGCTCGAATGCAAAGATTTCCTGATTAATATCGTAATATTTCAAGATTTTAGGGTGTATATGTCCAAAATGACCTAATAAATTTTTACCAAGCCCTATATTTACTGCTCTAGTTTGATGATAATATTGTGGCAATGCTGTCCCATTTGTTGCTATACATTTATCTATAGATAGTCCTGCATAATCCACTACCAGCTCTAAATCACCTTTAAGATCAAAAACATCATATCCTCGTCCAAGCGAATGAGGATTTTTATTACTATATGAACCGCTTATAATTGCCGTCAAATAAGTTGCTTCCGTATTTAAATCTATAAAACTCGGTCCAACTTCAAAAAAAGCCATATCTTTTATAGAGCGTGCTAGATTTTTACTTACTATACTTAACAAATTCGGCAGTATAGTAGGACGCATATAATTGTCTCCTATGCTAATAGGATTAAGCAAAAACAACTCTTCTTTTAATTCAGCAAACAACTTTGCATCTTCACTACTCATAAAAGAGTTAGTTACTACCTCATCATAGCCTTTGCTTGCTAATATCCTTTTAAAACTAGATATTCTTTTATGCTCTCTTAGCTTATTATTATCTTGGTCTAATTCAGGTAATTTTATGCTTTCTATTTTATCATAGTCGTAAATACGAGCGATTTCTTCAGCTATATCTTCTAAAATAGTTATATCGTGACGCCAAGAAGGCGCTATTACCTTTATAATCTCACCTTTAACATCCGTAACAAATCCTAGTTTATTTAATATAGCTTCTATCTCTTTGATATTTAATTTAATTCCCGTAATTTTTTCTAAATAGTATGCTGAAAAATCTAAAGTTTTTTTTTGCGGTTCTTTCTCACCGCATTTCACTACTTCCGATACTTCACCATTTCCGCATATTGACAAAATAAGATTAGTAGCTATGTCTAAAGCTTTTTCCGTAAAATTTCTATCGATATTACGCTCATTACGATATCTAGCATCAGTATCAATTTGCAATCTTCGCCCGCTAGCTGCAACCATTTTAGCATTAAAACATGCAGCTTCCAGTATTATATTAGTCGTACTATCAGTACAACTACTCTTAGCCCCGCCAATGACACCGGCAAGACCTTGAATACCGCTTTCATCTTTTATAGCTAAATCATTTTCGGTAAGTAAATATTCTTTGCCATTTAGAGCGTGGAAAGTAATTGCGTCATTGTTGTCATCCCCGCCGCCCTTTATGTCATTCCCGTGTAGGCGAGAATCCATAATAACCTTATCACTATCTAGTGCATCGCTTTTACCATAAGAATTATTGGATTCCCGCCTACACGGGAATGACATAGAGGAATATCTCTCAACCACAATCCCCCCCCGTATCTTATCCGCATCGTAAGCATGCATCGGTTGCCCAAAACTATAAGAAATATAATTTGTTACATCCACTAAGCTTGAAATAGTTTGTACCCCGACATTTTTTAATAATTTCCGTAACCAATCAGGGCTTGGTTTATTTTTTAAATTTCTTATTTCTCTAAAAGTAAATAAAGGGCAGGCTTCTTTGTCTTGCACGTTAAGCTTCATTTTAGAAGTAAATGTACTCTTTATTTCCGGAATTTCTAGTTCTTTAAGTATTCCGAGTCCTTTTGCCGATAAATCTCTTGCGATACCGTAAACTCCAAGTGCATCACTACGATTAGGAGTAACGTTAATAACAAATATAGGATCATCCAAACCGTAATACTTAGTAAAATTCTCTCCAACTACAGCATCTTCAGATAGCTCTATAATCCCTTCAGACTCTGAAGCTAGCAGTAATTCCTCTTCAGAGCAAAGCATACCGCAGCTTTTTTCACCTCTAATAATAGATTCCTTAATCTTAAACTTACCATTTGGTATTTCTATTCCGATCTTTGCAAGTACTACTTTTATACCTGCTCTTGCATTACTCGCACCACAAACTATTTGTAACATGCCGCTTTTAGTCTCAACATCACAAAGCTTTAACTGATCGGCTGACGGGTGAGGTTTAGTACTTGCGATATATGCTACTTCAAATTTTTGTAGCTCTGCCGCTTTATCTATCACCTCTTCTACTTCAAGACCAATAGCTGTTAGGGCTTCGGCAATTTCAGCAACTGAAGCCGATGTCTCTAACAATTGCTTTAACCATGATAACGTAAATTTCATTTCGTAAGCCCTACTGCTAAATTCGGTATATCAAAGCTCCCAAAATTATAATGTTTAAGCCAACGCATATCTCCTTCAAAAAATTGTCTTAAATCTTTGATATTATATTTTAGCATTGCAAAACGCTCTACCCCAAGCCCAAAAGCAAAACCTTGATACTCGCTGCTATCGATACCGACATTTTTAAGCACGTTTGGATGAACCATCCCGCAACCGAGGACCTCAAGCCATTTATCGTTTTTATTCATCCGAATATCAACTTCAGCAGAAGGTTCAGTAAATGGGAAAAAGCTGGGTCTAAAACGTAATTCAATATTAGAATTTTCAAAAAAGTTTTTTATAAATTCCGTGATAACATATTTTAAATGCCCCATATTGATATTTTTATCAATAACAAGTCCTTCTATTTGGTGAAACATCGGCGTATGCGTCATATCCGAATCTGATCTATAAGTCCTACCAGGTGCTATAAACCTAAAAGGCGGTTTGCCGCTTTTCATGGCTCTAATCTGCACTGTTGAAGTATGAGTACGTAATAACAGCGGTTTATTATTTTCCTGACCTTTCAAATAAAAAGTATCATGCATTTGCCTTGCGGGATGGTCATCTTCAAAATTGAGAGCAGTAAAATTATAGAAATCATTCTCGATATTCGGTCCGTTTTCTATAGTAAAACCAAACTGTGAAAATACTTGTATTAACTCCTCACTACATTGTGTTATTGGATGAATAGAACCTTGTTTATATCTCCTTGCAGGGATTGTTAAATCAATTTTATCGGCAGCAAGTTTTAAATTTAGTTCCTGCTCCTCTAAAATTTCTTCTTTTGCTTTTATTACATTCTGTATTTTATCTTTTAATTTATTGATTTTTAAGCCAAATTCTTTACGTTCCTGTTCATTTAAACTACCTAGTTTTTTAAGCTCACCGGTCACTATACCGTTTTTACCTAAAAATTCTACTTTATATTCTTGTAGTTCTTTTAAGTTTTGTACTAATAAGATTTTTTCCTCAGCAAGCCTTAATATTGTTTCTATATTTTCCATGATTTTTTTGTTTTTTTATTTTGTTTTGTCACCCCGTGGCTTGACCACGATATCCAGACAATTTTCAAAAAAAACTGGACCCCGTGGTCAAGCCACGGGGTGACATATTAAACCAACACACACCTCATATATCCCTCTTCTATACCTATCAACTTCGCTTTAAATATCTGCCCTATTTCTAAAGGTTTGTCTAGCTTTACCGGAATAAAATTTTCGGTATGGGCGATATTATTATTCTCTACCAATAACTCTACTTTCTGACCTATATGCTTCTTAAAGAACTCAGATAGCTGATTCTGCCCCTCTTGTCTTAGAATTGCAGCTCTTTCTTTCCTTATAGTTTTCGGTACTTGCGGCATACGTGCTGCAGGCGTTCCTTCTCTTTCCGAATAAGGAAAAACATGTAAATATTGTAATTCCGCTTCTGAAATTAATTTTCTTGTATTTTCAAACATTGCAGGAGTTTCAGTCGGGAAACCAGCTATAATATCCGCACCAAAAGATACTTCCGGTCTTATTGCCCGCAGCTTCCGGCAAAACTCTATTACCTCTGCCCTATTATGCCGTCTTTTCATACGTTTTAATATCATCTCATCGCCTGCTTGCAAGCTAATATGAAAATGCGGCATTATCTTCTCACTATAAGCTATAAGCTTAAAAAGTTCATCATCTATTTCTGCAATATCTATTGAAGATAAACGAAGCCTTTTTAGTTCAGGCACTAAATTTAAAACTCGTTTAATCATTTGTGCAAATGTTGGACTTCCGGGTAAATCTGAACCGTAAGCCGTAACGTCAACACCGGTAAAAACTACTTCTTTAAAACCGTTTAGTACTAAATGCTTTACCTGCTCTGCTATAGCTCCTATTGGTACTGATCTACTTTTACCTCTACCGTACGGGATAATACAGAAAGTACAAAAATGATCACAACCGTTTTGTACCTGAATAAAAGCACGAGATTTACCGTCAAAGCTACTTACTAAATGACCTGCCGTCTCTTTCACCGACATTATATCGTTAACTGCTATTTTTTCATCGGTAATTTGGTAGTAATTAGGTAACAACTTCTCTTCATTACCTATAACTTTGTTAACTTCCGGCATATTAACGTACATTTGCGGACTTGTTTGAGCACTACAACCGGTAACGATAATTTTTAAATCGGGATTATTCTTTTTAGCCTTGCGGATAGCTTGTCTTGCTTGTTTCTCAGCTGCTTTAGTTACTGCACAAGTATTGAATATTGCCACATTATCGATACCCGATAATTCCAAGTTTTTTCGTATTATCTCACTTTCGTAAATATTAAGTCTACAGCCAAATGTTACTACTTCTTGTCTTAAATTATTGCTCATAATAATACTCCCCTTGAGCAACTAATTTAGCAGACCCTTGCATTATTATATTACCGTTTTCTTCTTTCATAGTAAGGCTGCCATGCTTAAATACTACTATACTTGGTGCATGGATAAAACCGAGTTTTAAACCGGCAGCAAAACTACCACAAGCTCCGCTTCCGCAAGCAAGTGTTAACCCTACCCCTCGCTCCCAAACGGATAAATAGATTTTATTATCCTTTACTTCAGCAAAATTAACGTTTACCCCATCTGCGAATAATTCCTTAGCCTGCAATTTCTCACCGACAATTTTTTGATCTTGAGGCTCTAACTTACTAAAAATAACCAAATGCGGATTACCTATATCAACACAAATAGTTTCCTTTAAATCAATCATATAACGCTCTGCGAATTCCCAAATTTTATCACAGCTTGGCATCCAAGCTGCATTAAAACTAACACTGCCTACATTAACGCTAATATTATTTTCATCCTCCACATTACATAACAATTTTTTATTGCCTATCATTACGGTAATATCTTTCTTTCCCGTATCAAGATAAATTAACTTGGCTAAACATCTTGTAGCATTACCGCATAATTTAGCACTAGAGCCATCTATATTATAGATAATCATTTCATAAAAATCATTATGATCTTTATAAATAATAAACTGATCGCAACCGATACCTGTATGACGATCAGCCATATTTTTTGCTAGCTGCGATAAATCATATGAACTTAATAAATCTCGTTTGTTAACAATAACAAAATCATTACCAAGACCATGCATTTTTACAAAATTAATTTTACTAATCATAATGTCTTACATATTAGGAAATTGTATTATAGCAAATTATAGCAAATTTGCTATAATGAAGTTATTATATATAACAATATAGACTATTATGCTAATTTCACGTTTCTTAGACCCTAAAAATAACTATGCATTTTACAAAATTTTCGGTACGGAAAAAACAATTATATACTTATTCATTTCCTAAATGACATTTTAGGTTATATGGGAGAGGAAGTAATTACCGCAGTTACGTTTTTAAAAACTACCTAGGACCCAAACATCGCTGCTTATAGACAATCTATAGTAGATGTATTGTGCGAAGATAAACACGGTACTCAATTCATCGTAGAGCTGCAAGTAAGTAAACATCCGGGCTTTTAAAAAAAAGAGCTCAGCTTTATGCAGCAAAAGCCTACTCAAGGCAAATACTCAAAGAGGATGAGAATCATAAGAAAATGGCAGTATATACAAAACTTTGAGATAGACCTTTAGATGAAATTATGGAATTTACCGATTTAACAGAAGAAAAAATCGAAAAATTAAAGTGCAATGAAAGTACTCAATATTATGCTAAGCCGTGATCTTGGCGGAATTCAACAAGCATTTTTAGATTATAATGCAGCTCTTGAAATGCAAAAAATTAAGATTATCAATATCACTTCTTACAAAGCAAAAATAAATTCTTTTCTACTTAAGACAAGTTTTAAACTACCTAACTTAGTACCTATTGATCCGTTATCGGTACTTATTCTTAAATATATAATCTACAAAATTAAGCCCGATATAATTATAGCACATGGTAATAGAGCAATAAATTTTAGTAAATTTATTAAATCACAAAATATAAAATTAATCGGTATCGCTCATAATTATAGTTTAAAAGGACTACGTAAATGTGATTTTGTTATTGCCTTGACGCATCATATGGAAGAATTTTTACTAAAAAATAACTTTGCCGAATCGAGGATATGCATCCTACCGAATATGATAAATATTTCTAAAGACTTTACTCCAAATAAAACATATAGAAAACCTATCGTAATTGGTGTACTAGCAAGATTTGTAGCTAAAAAAGGTGTTGATGTTTTTATTAATGCTATAAAAATTTTAAAAGAAAAAAAATATGATATTCAAGCTGTTATAGGTGGAAACGGTAAGGAAAAAGATAATTTAATTGCTTTAACACGTAAACTTAATTTACAAGGTCAAATATCATTTACGGGATGGGTTAACGATAGAGATAAATTCTTTAAACAAATAGATATTTTTTGTTTACCGTCTCTTCATGAACCGTTTGGAATTATAGTACTTGAAGCAATAGAGGCAAGCGTGCCTCTCGTTAGTACAGATACTGAAGGGCCTGCAGAAATCTTAAAGCATATGCAAGACGGTCTTATTTGTAAAGCCGGCTCTGCTGAAGATTTAGCAGAAAAAATTGTCTATCTAATAGATAACCCCTTAAAAGCAAAAGAATTTTCTAAAAACGCCTACCTTACTCTCAAACAAAATTATGACATTAAAGTTGTTTCTAAAAAGTTAGCAACATTATTACGCAGTTACAAAAATAGTTAGTTGACAAAAATAATAGTCTATATTGACATAATAGTTTAAAGATGCATAATTAATATTAAGTAATATGAATTTATTTCAATGAACCTGCTAAAGAGTTTTATCTCATTCCTGCGTGGATCAAAAAAAGCACTCGGTATCCAGAAAATAACTTATTATATACGTTGTTTTATCATTTTTAGCTAGACCCCGTGGTCAAGACACGGGGTAACAATGAAGAATAACGTACTAGTTTTATCGATTTCATCATTTCTTCTATGTAGTTGTAGTACTAAACAAAATAATACTATACCGAGTCTCTCATTACCTACTAGAAAGATAATACATCCTCCAAGTGGTGATTACAATTTAACGACGCAATATTAAATGAGCTAATTAAAGAATCATTAGACAATAACTCTGATATTTAGCTGGCAATGAGTAATGTACTAGCAGCGCAAGCTCAACTTAACTTTGTTAATTCTGATAGATTCCCGCAAATCAATTTACAAGGCGGAGCAAATCGAACACAAAATAGCAATGAAACAAAAGTACCTCATGAGCCGAAATTTGCTCATAATCTCGGGCTAGCAAGCGTACTTCATTATGAATTAGACTTATGGGGGACTGCCGCAAATGCTAGCGAGTCAGCTAAAAAAACTTTCCTTGCAAGCGAGTATAGCAAGGCAGCGAGCGGTACGTTTATCAGTTATAAGTAACGTCACTATAAATTACTTTAATCTTTTAGCACTAGACAAACAAATATATCTAACTGAAAAACTAATTGAGACTCAAACGGAAATTTATAAATTAAATAAGAAATTATATAATCTTAGCGTAGGTGATTTCATATCGGTTAGTGAAGCTGCTTCCGAGCTTGCACTTACTAATTTGTCATTGCCACCTTTAAAACAACAAAGGCATGAGCAGGAAACCGCTTTAAAATTTTAGTAGGTAGAACTCCTGAAAATATAGTAAACGGCTTAATTTATCATGACAAACCGATAGATTATTTCCCTGCTCTACCGGTATTACCTAAAATATTACCGTCAGAATTTTTAGAGCAAAGACTGGATATTAAAGCAGCAGAGCAGAATTTACTAGCAGCAGATGCAAACTTAAAAGCAATAAAAGCTACTTATTTTCTGCAAATTTCTTTAACAGATTTATTAGGATTCGGTAGCAATAAATTTAATACTCTATTTACTAACTCAGCTGAGACTTGGCAGGTGGGCGGCAACATAGCAGGACCTATTTTTGATTTTGGCAAAACTAGCGCTAATGTACAAATTGCCACAAGTGTTAAAGAGCAATATGTGGCCGCATATAAATCAGTAATACGCACAGCTTTCGGGGAAGTTATGGATGCTTTATCGTTTGAACAAACATCAAGTAATAATTTTCATATTTGTCAACAAAATGAAACAGCTTTAACATCTATATTTAAGCTTGCTGATCAGCGTTATAAACGAGAGATTACTTAACAATGCTTACCGCTAAACAAAACGTACTACAAAACGAAATTGACGGGGTGGCTATAAAGCTTTCACAGCTAAGTTCTATGGTTAATATTCGGGAAGAGAGTGGGTAGTACGAGCAACGTCATTGCGAGCGACTGCAAGCCTTGTTGCATGGCTTATTTATTACGCGGGGCAGAAATAACACAAACACATTAAAATAATAATGCGGAATTTGATATTGATAACATTACTAGTGCTAATAGTAATATTAGTGGTTTGGGTAATAAAACATCATCATAAAAGCAGTAAACAAATCACTATAGCAGCTCCGGTTGAAGTAACAAAAGTGATCAGAAAACGTACCTGATGTGATATAGCTTGCAGGAACGGCTAAAACTGACCAAAGTGCCGATATTAGACCTCAAGTTACATGACAAATATTAAGTGTAAATTTTGATTATGGACAAGAAATAAAAGCAGGTGATTGATTATATAAAATCGATTCTCGTCCGTTTCAAAATCAATTACAGCAAGCACAAGCAAATTTACTAAGTGATACTTATAACCTCAAAAATGCTATAAAAGAAGAAGAAAGATATCGTGCTTTATGACGAAAAAGCCGTTTCGGAAGAGCAATATTTACAGATGCTAACTAATATGAATATGCTTGGGGCTGCTGTTGAACGTGATAAAGCAATTATTGCAGATGCTAATTTACAAATCGAGTATTCAAAAATAGTAGCTCCTTTTGACGGTAAACTTAGTGAGAGTAATGTTGATATAGGTGATTTAGTGTCACCATATTTTGCAAGTCTTGTCACTATAAATACCATCTCACCTATTTATGTCAGTTTCTCCGTACCTGAAGAATATCTAGCCCGTATTAATAAATCTCAAAAATCTTATGACTTGGCTTTGACGGTTAGAACCGTAAACGATCAAGAAATTCAAGACGGTGAGATAATCTTTGTTGACAATGCAATTGATCCAAATAGCGGCACTATAAAAGTCAAAGCAACTCTACCTAACCAAGATGAAATATTGTGACCTGGACAATTCGTACGTGTATCATTACGCATCTACACAGAAAAAGATGCTCTAATAGTTCCGTCTAAGGCAATGCAAACTAATGATCAAGGGCCTTATGTATTTGTGGTCTATAAAGACAATAAGGCCGTGGTCAAGAATATAGATATAGTTTTTTCTAATGATGATTTTATTGTTATTAAAAGCGGTATAGATGAGGGTGCAACGCTAATCACCAACGGGCAGCTATGATTATCTAACGGAGCAGAGGTGAGTGTTAGGGAGGAGTAGTTTATTCTTACTTCCTATGTCATTCCCGTGCAGGCGGGAATCCAAGATAAAGCGAGCTTTTAATTTTAAAAACTTACTATGTATACAATTTGTAATTACTGGATTCCCGCTTTCGCGGGAATGACATAAAACAAAATTTGCTATATTTGTAACTTTTATTACTGGAGGCCGTGGACAATCCACGGAATGACAGGTGTGAGGAATAATTGAGTATTTCAGAAATATTTATTAAGCGTCCGGTTCTTGCTACCTTATTCATGGCGACTATTTTGCTGTTTGGAGCATTCAGCTATAAGCTATTACCGGTAAGCGTTTTACCTGACATCGATTTTCCGACTATTCAGGTTTCGGTAAGCTTGCCTGGAGCTGACCCAACCACTATGGCATCTTCAGTTGCATTACCGCTTGAAAAGCAGTTCTCGACGATATCCGATATTGATTCGATGAGTTCGGTTAACAGTAACGGCACTACTCAAATTACTTTGCAGTTTAATTTAGATCATGATATAGACGCAGCGGCACAAGACGTACAAGTAGCGACCGCACGACTTACCTACTCCACCCTCATATCGTAAAGTAAATCCTGCCGATGCACCTATATTTTATTTATCTTTAACCTCTGATACGCTCCCTTTATATACTTTATGTGGACTATTACGCTGAAACAATTATGGCTGAACGTTTATCAATGTTACCAGGTGTTGCACAGATACAAGTGTACGGCTCATAACAATATGCAGTGCGTGTACAAGTTGATCCGGTTAAGATGGCAGAAATAATCTAGGGCTTGACCAAGTATCGAATATTATCAGCTCTACTAACGTTAATTTACCGACTGGAGCTTTATACGGTAAAGATATCTACTCGCGCATTAGAGCCCCGGGCAACTACAAAATGCTAAAGAATATAATGATTTAATATTAACTTATAAAAACGGTAATCCGCTTTTTCTTAAAAATATCGGTAAAGCCATCGATAGCATAGCTCACAATAAAATAGCCGCTTGATATAGAGATAAACCTGGAGTAACACTTGCTATTCAGAAACAGCCCGATACTAACGCTATTGAAATAGTTGACTCTATAAAAGAAGAAGTATTGCCGTTACTCCGCAAACAAATCTCTGAGGGTGTTAATATTAATATCATGTTTGATAGGTTCATGTTTGATAGGTCAATTTCTATCAGAGCATCGGTACATGACGCCAATTTTACGATGCTACTCGCTTTAATACTTGTAGTAATTGCTATATTTCTCTTTCTGCATAATTTACGATCCGTGATTATTCCGACTATTGCTCTTCCTTGATCGATTGTCGGTACTTTTACCTTTATATATCTATTCGGTTATAGCATCGATAATATGTCTTTAATGGCTCTAACGCTTGCAATGGGATTTGTAGTAGACGATTCAATAGTAGTGCTTGAAAATATCACACGACATATGGAAAAAGGCGAGAATAAAATAGAGCATGTATTAATGGTACTAAAGAAAAATATGATTTACTATCGTCTCAATGACGCTATCACTAATGGCAGTATTCATACCGCCATTATTTATGAGCGGAATTTTAGGGCAATTACTACATGAACTTGCTGTTGTTATTACTACCGCTATTTTACTTTCGGGAGTTATCTCGATAACCGTAACTCCAAGAGGAAAAGACTACGTCTGTCATCCCGCGACTTGACCGCGGGATCCAAGAAAATATAAAAAACTTTTAATATGGATACCGCGGTCAAGCCGCGGTATGACAATGAGAAGGGTAATGACGGTCTACCACTAACCGAACGTGCCTTTGAATATGTCAAACAAAAATATGGTAGCAGTCTAAAAACGGTAGTAGAGCATTCAAAAACTACTATGCTTATATTTCTCTTAGTCATCATCGCAACGGCTTATTTATTCGGGAAAATCTGTAAAGGCTTTATGCCTGATTCCGATATGGGGCAAATCTTAGTTTTTACCGAAGCCGCCCAAACTATTGCTTTTGATGCGATGGTAAAAGAACAGCAGCAAGTAAGCAATGTATTACTTAAAAACCCTAACATAGATTCATTCTTTTCGGCCTCAGGTGTTTCGGGTAGAAACTCTGCCCGTTAACCAAGGTACGATTTTTATTAGCTTAAAACCAAGAAATCAAAGAATAGGAGCTGATGCAGTTATAGACCAGTTACGCTCAAAACTAGATCATCTAGTAGGTTTAAGAGTATATATTCAAAACGTACCGACTATTACGATTGGCGGAAAAGCAACCAAAAGCCAATATCAATATACTATGCAAGGACTCGATCAAGATGAACTATTTAACTTTATACCGAAATTAAAAGACAATCTTGCACGGATGCCAAGTTTTATTGACGTAACTTCGGACTTACAAATAGCACAGCCACAAACTTTAGTGCAGATTGATAGATATAAGGCTGCAATGGTATATCAGTCAAACAAATACAAGAATATTCTATATGCAGCTTACGGTGCTGAGCAGATTTCAACATGATATACCCCAACAGCTCAATATGACATTATTTTAGAGCTAGACCTTTAATATCAAACAGATTCATCAATGTTATCTTTAGTCAATATTAACTCTGCAAGCGGCAATTTAGTACCGATAACTACCCTCACTAAAATTGTTAATATTGTTGATCTGCTTAGTATTTTATATTTCGAGCAATTACCTTCGGTTACAGTATCATTGAACCTACAAGACGGGTATTCAATTAGTGATGCCGTTCCAAAAGTTAATCAGGCAATAAGAGACTTACAAATTCCAGCTACGATTACCGGAAGCTTTCAAGGAACGGCTCAGGCATTTCAGTCGTCTTTTGCCGATCTTGGCTTATTGCTTGGACTTGCCGTTATAGTTATTTACATTATCCTTGGCATATTATATGAGAGTTTTGTGCATCCTATAACCATACTTTCAGAGCTCTCTACCGCTATATTTGAAGCATTACTCACTCTA
Source organism: Candidatus Rickettsia kedanie (assembly GCF_045865205.1). NCBI lineage: Bacteria > Pseudomonadati > Pseudomonadota > Alphaproteobacteria > Rickettsiales > Rickettsiaceae > Rickettsia > Candidatus Rickettsia kedanie. Next base: position 47,305 of record NZ_BAABMM010000034.1, read on the forward strand.
CTAATATTTAATAGCGAACTTGATATGTAAGTATTTGTCGGGCTTATAATGCTAATCGGTATCGTTAAGAAAAATGCTATCATGATTATCGATTTTGCTTTGGAACTTGAACGTACCGGCAATAAATCTTCGCATGAAGCGATTTATGAAGCATGTATAATAAGATTCAGACCGATTATGATGACTACCCTAGCCGCATTAATGGGAGCTATTCCTATTGCCCTTGGAGTCGTAACTACTGGTGCTGAGAGAAGGTCTCTAGGACTTGCCGTAGTCGGTGGGTTACTCACATCGCAACTACTTACTCTTTATATTACGCCGATAATCTTCTTGTATTTGGAATCAGCTAAGAAATGGCTCAAAAATAGCAATTATAAAACTGAAATTAGAACCTATCCGGAATTAAATTGGAAAGATTAACATTAGACTTCTTGCATAACGTAGTTCATAAAGAGGTATTTGAAGGAAATACGAAGCACAGAACTGCAGCGTACACTATAGTACATAAGGATGAGGGGCTAGGATTGACGTACAAATTACCTTTAGAAACAAGTTATGCCATAAGTCTAATGTTGTATGGCTCGAGAAACTCGTTCAGTATCATACCGTGGCTTGACCAAGATATCTAGAAAAATAACTACAAATACTAAAAAATATTAGTATTTTAACTAGATCCCATGGACAAGCCATAGGGTGACAGCGTTATCAAGCTTGTTCAGTATTCGACGTCGTGTTCTCTTCTCAGGCAACCGTAATTTCATCACTATCATAATTAAATGTATCCATTGTAGAGGGCTAGACGGTACAGGAGATTTGCTTGCGAGCTTAGCAGACTCTTCTTCTAAATAATTTCTTACTACTCGTTTACCAAGCAATTCCATAGCATCATTTTTATTACTCTCTTTTATATATGCTTCAGGAATATATGCCCTAATATATTCCATATCAGATGCGTTTTTTAATAAATAAGGTGATACAAATTCTAATATGTCCTTACCGCTTCTTTTATAATGAGTAAACAACACAAATGCCGTAGTCATTTAATTTATTACAAAATTCTTGTGTTTTATCTGTCAAATGTTGTTTTACAGATTCTACAGCTTTTAAAGCATATAATACTGCGCCCTTGTTGCTAGAAACATCATCAGCCATCCCGTAAGCTTTTTCAAGCTCTTGATCTTTAAAATGTAATTTTTGTTAATTCTTTTATTTCAGCAACAATAGGATTTTGAAGACCTTTTATAGAGGTAAGACTAGAAGTACTTGCTGAGAGTTGACTTTTCATAATATACCTATTAATAAATTTAACATATTTCTATATTAAAATATTAATGTTTATTAAGATTATTATTTATTAATAAATAATAATCTTACTTAAAAAAAATAATAAACCTATTGATAGTGATAAATATATGACATATATTATATCGAACAAGCATTACTAACGTCATCATCATCTTCACGGATAAATTTTTGCTTTACCTTAGAATTGTTATTATACGGCTTACTATTTTTTACTGGTGGATAATTTACAGGTTCATAATTTGTAACGGGCGGTGCATAATTTTGGTTTACCGTAGCATTTGGACAAGTATATTTTGATATATCACGCTTAGTTTCTCTAAGCATTGCTTTTATCTGATTTAATTCCTCTTGCATCTTTTTTTCTTTATCGCTATCATCTTTTCTAGCCTTTTTATTTGCTCTACTTAAAGTCATATCATCATCGGATTCAGCGAAGCCGGATTCTGCTTTTTGCCTTGCTATATCCCTTTTAATCATCTTAAGATACATTTCACGATTTCTCTTTACAGGATCAATTCTCTCTCCTCTTAAAGGACTATCGCTATCATAGTCATCATCATCGTCGTTATCATAATCAAGATTATCTTCTATAATATTCTTTTTAGCTAAAGTAATATATTTATTATTATATACTGGTTTTCTTTTGCCGCCTTTAGCACCTTTATTATCAACCAATCTATTATTTGCGGATCTTTGAAAATAGCTTCTAAAATTATCAGTACAAGCTGAAAGTAAAAACATTCCTAAAAATAATATTATAATTTTTTTTAACATATATTTATATTATTCCAAAATTTTTATTATGATTAATGCCACATAATAGCCAAGTTTGCAAGGATAAAGAACCGAACCGCTGTGCACTTAATTAAATTATTGTTATTCTGAGATATTTTTGGTATTGTTGCGTGCCTTACTGTCATCCTGTGGCTTGACCACGGGATCCAGTCTTTTTTATTTTTTTCTGGACCCCGGGGTCAAGCCACGGGGTGACAAATCACTCCTTCTATTAAATCACTTAACAACACATGCCCTTCTTTTCTTCTTTTTAATAAATTTTGTGAAGCATCTTCTAATATCTTGGGATTACTTATCAAATCGAGTATTTTATCTGCTAATTTGCCTGCAGAAATATCACTCTGCTCTAAACACCATCCTGCTTTTTTATCTTCCAATAATTTTGCATTGTAATATTGATGATTATCCGCAGCACTAGGCAGTGGAATAAAGATTGCCGGCAACCCTATATAGGTCAATTCTTCTATAGTAGATGCTCCTGCTCTTGCAATCACTACATTGGCTTCTTTATATTGCAATGCCATATTATCAAAAAATTCGGCAAATTCATAATTAATGTTTAATTTCGAGTATATATCTTTTATTTTTACTTGATCATCTAATGCGGCTTGCTGGATTATATTTAATTTAAGATTTGGTTGTTTTTGCATCAAAATGTGGATACTTGCAGGTATCAGCTCTGAAAATAACGTAGCTCCTTGACTACCGCCAAAGATGAATATAGTAAAAAGCTTGTCATTCCGTGTCTTGACCACGGAATCCAGTCTTTTTTTTATTTTTTTGGACCCTGTGATCAAGCCACGGGGTGACACTGAGTACACTACAGACTCCAATTCCCTAATATTCTCCCTAACTATCCCACCAGTAACTACTATTTTACTTTTTGCAAATTCCGGTAAATTTTTTACGTCTTCATAAGAAATAGCTATCTTTTTAGCAAAGCTTGCAAAAAATTTATTAACTTTCCCGAGGTAAGAATTTTGTTCATGAATTATAATCGGTACTCTTAAAAAAACTGCCGCAAACATCGAAGATATAACAGGATAACTGCCAAATCCTATAATAGCTGAAGACCTGATATTATATAATAATTTAATAGCTTTTAAGATCGCAATTGATAAGTTTGGTAAAAATAAAAAAATATTACTTGAGCGTTTTAAATCTAAGATATGAAAAATTAACCCCATATTCTGATTTATATATTTTTGGCATCTTAAATCAGTAATAAAATGAACTTCATATCCACGTTTCACTAATTCTTCCCCAAGAGCAACAGCCGGAAAAAAATGCCCGCCCGTACCACCTGCTACTAAAATTATTTTTTTCATATTTCAACATTACGAATTTTGTACGAATTTAAAGGAGTTCGGTGTCTTGTAAAGCCAAGAAGCATACCGGTAGCGATAGCTATTGCAAGCGTTGCAGAACCACCGTAACTAATAAACGGCAATGTCATACCTTTAGTAGGTAATAAATGCAAAGTTACGCCCATATTAATTATTGCCTGAAGCCCTAATTGTGCAATTATACCGCTAGCAGCGAATTGTACAAATTTATCTGTTTCGTTTAATAATTTAATAAGACTTCTTAATACTATAAAAGCAAATATACCTATAACAATAAGGCAAATAATAGCTCCAAACTCCTCACCTGCTACAGCAAAAATAAAATCTGTATGTGAGTCAGGTAGTACCTGCTTTACTGCTCCCTCTCCTGGACCGCGTCCATATAAACCGCCATGCTCAAAAGCCTTAAGAGACTTACTAACTTGATAATTCTCGCTACTATCAGGATCTAAAAATGAATTAATTCTTTGCGTTACGTGAGGTAACCAAAAATAAGCAATAGTTACTCCTATCATTCCTAAAAAACCGGCTAGCACAATCCAAAATATCGGCATACCCGCAATAAATAGCTGAATACCGAAAACTGCCGTGATCATTACAAGCATTCCAAAATCCGGCTGAATCATTAAGAGAATAGCAACAATAGAATAAAATATTACACAAATTGTAAAACTTGGAAAATCATCATTAAATTTCATCGACAATATCCAGCCCGTAACAACTGCAAAAAATGGTTTGATAAATTCCGAAGGTTGAATAGATAGACCTAGAATATTAATCCATCGCACTGCTCCTTTTACTTCATAGCCAAAAAATTTAACTGCTATTAATAAAACTATACTAGCAATAAACCCAATTATTGCAAAACGCCTTAACCATTTTTTATTAAGACATGAAAATAATAATATAAGACCTGAAGCAGCAGCTAAATAAAATATTTGTCTAGATGCAAAATAACTTTCTTCAAGCCCTATTCTACTTGCTACTGCCGAACCTGAGGTAGTAACAAGCATTAGACTAAAAGCAAATAAGATAATTAAAGAAATTATTATTTGCCTATCGGTACTCCGCCACCATAATTTTATAAAATTATTAGATATTTCGTTATTCATGACTATATTTATGTTATTGCATGGATCGGAAAACATGCTCGATGTCATGCCGTGATCAAGCCTATAGTACCGGACATTTTTCGTTTTATGTCATTCCCGCGGAGGCGGGAATCCAGTTAAATCAAGCTTCAAGAAGCTTTATTTGCAAAAACTATCTAATAAAAAATCTTTAAAATTAAAGATTTTTTAGTCTGGCTCCCCGCTTTCGCAGGGATGACATCGAAAATTTTTTAACAACCGTCCGGTACTATGAGTCAAGCCACGGGTGATAGTATACTACACAACTTTATAAACAACTCGCCACGCTCTGCAAAATTTTTAAACTGATCATACGAGCTACAACTAGGTGCTAACAAGATATTTTTCACCTCCGCATTATCACCTACTGCATCCTTATAAGCAAGATCGAAAGCCTGCTCAAGATTATCACATATTACAAAATCTACTATATTCTTAGCAGTATTTGCAAATATTTCTTTAGCTTGACCATAAAAATAAGCTTTCTTAATTTTACTGAAATACGGCTTTATGCCTTCAATACCGCCCTCTTTAGGGATTCCTCCCGCAAGCCAGTAAATATTATCAAGTGCTTTAATTGATTGTACGGCAGATATAGCATTTGTCGCTTTACTATCATTGTAAAAACTTATATTATTTATACTACCGATATATTGCATTCTATGAGGTAAACTTTGAAAACTACTTATAGACTCAAGTATTTTTTTAGGTTCTACTCCTATTATTTTAGCTACTGCATAACTTGCAGCGATATTCTCATAATTATGAGTGCCTTGCAAATTTTTATTAAAAGGTACAGTATAATTCAGAAAACTTGATACAAGCGAATTTTGTAGGTCTCGCCTGTGCTCATGTATTTTTATACGCTCCGCAGGCTCGCCTTGCAATGCATCTTGTCTGAAGCTTTCTGAATTATACTGGCATTCAAAACTTATATTATCAAAAAAATTATCGTTAATTTTATCATCAACTACCGAAATGCCATTTTCAAGAATTTTAGTAACCGAAAAAGGAATTAGTTTTATACGTTGCTCCTGCTGCAATGTTATAAAAATTTCACGACAATAATCATTATCAATATTAATTACTGCATAACTATCTTTATCCATTCGATCAAAAATCTTCGATTTTGCTGCAATATAGCCGTTCATATCCTGATGTCTGTCTAAATGGTCGGGAGTTATATTAAGAAGCACTGCTATTTTAGCTGTAAAGATTTTTACTAGATCTAGCTGAAAAGAAGACAATTCAAGTACATATCCGTCCTTACTTGCTTTAGCTTGCAAAGCAGGAACTCCAATATTACCGGCAACCGTATAATCTAAACCACTACTATTTAAGATATGGCTTATTAAAGCAGTAGTAGTACTTTTACCGTTTGTACCAGTTATGGCGATAAAGTTTAAATTTTTTGATTTTTCAAATAATAAATCTATATCGGAAGTGATTGGAATATTAAAATTTTTTGCAATACCTACTATCTTATGTGTTAAAGGAATTCCAGGGCTTAAGACAATTGTATCTAAATTTTGCCATCTTAAATCAGATAAAGCAACAATAGCAATTTTACTATATAATTTTTCAAATATATCTCTATTTGCTTTTAAATCGTCATAAATAATTACTTCACATTTACCTTGCAGCTCTTCATAAACCGACATACCGGTTTTACCAAGCCCAAAAACACCTATTTTTTGTTTTGTATTAGAATTCATGAATTTGTAATTGAGAGGGTGAGCGAAAAATTGTTATCCCGTGGATGGGCTACGGGATAACACAATTCTTAATCCATATCCTGCATTAAAGCTTGTTCACCTTCATTAAATTCACCTTGTCCTTTTACATTACTGTAAGTTGTTTTACTATTCCCAGGATCTGGTAAATAATAATGGGGAGGCACTTCCAGTGCTTTAGCACGCTGTACTTGATACTCATTAGGTCCGGCTGTTGATATACCTACGGTTTCTTTTAACTTTTTACTACAAGCAGAAGTAATTAATAAAACAGTCAATAATAAAAAAATCTTTTTCACTTAAACACCTTTAATTTAAATTATATTTTATCGTTACCGCCCTTATCGGTGTTACGAATTTTTTCAGCCATAGCTTCAATTTGAGCATTATCATAATTCCCTTTAACCTTTTCTTCAATAACTTTTTTAGTACTATAATAATCTTCTATTAAGCTAATTACTCCTATTGTAATAAAGCAATCAGCTAAATTAAATACGGGGAAGCTATAATTCTGATAATAGAAATGAATGAAGTCAAAGACCGCCCCTCTAAAAAACCTATCAATTAGATTACCGACAGCCCCACCAATGACAAAACTATAACCGGCAAAACTCCCTATTGTTTTTGAACGTATCATCAAATAATATAAATAACAGATAATAAGCGTGTTCGTTATTAAAAAAATAGCATTACTATACTGATAATATTCACGCATTAGACCAAAACTAATACCGTAATTCCAAGTATAAACCATATTTAAGAAAGAAGTGACCTTGAGCATTAAGCCTGGTTTCCATCTCAAATTATCAATAAACCACCATTTACTTAACTGATCAATAATTACTAAGGTTATTATTATACGACTACTACGAGCAAATGTTAGATATAGTTTTTTTAGGAGTAGGAACATAGATGTTTATGAAATATTAAATGTATAGGACTAAGTTATGCAAATCGTCATTGCGAGTAGGCATTGTTACGTGGACCAAAAAATCCATTCGGTGTCATACCGTGGCTTGACCACGGGATCCAAAATACTAATAATTTTAGTATTTTGGATCCCGCTATCAAGTCGCGGAATGACAATAGAAAACTGATCCATGCAACAATGCCACGCGGGAATGACATAAAACTATCCATACAACAACGCCTTCAGTCGCTCGCAATGACGGCTATCCTATAATGAAATCTCTGCTGCTTTATCAGTTTACAACTCCTTATCAAGCTTAACATTTAAAATTTTTATTTCTTTTTTCAATTGTTTGAATTTCTCTAAATTTCTTCCGTTTAATTCTACACTAGGTGTTGTTTTAACCGACATAGGATTAACATGTTTGCCGTCAATTTTAACTTCATAATGCAAATGTGGTCCGCTAGCTCTACCGGTACTCCCAACATATGCTATAACCTGCCCCTGTTTTACTATGCTTCCCACTTTTAAATTTTTTGCAAAATTTGAAGCATGAGCATAAGCAGTAGATAACGTACCACTATGTTTTACCTGAATAAATTTTCCATAACCCGACTTCCAACCTATCTCCGTTATAACTCCGTTTCCTGCGGAATATATAGGCGTACCGGTTGGAGCTGCAAAGTCAATTCCCTTATGCATTTTAGTATAACCGAGTATCGGATGTTTTCTATTACCGTAATGTGAAGAAACTTTTATAACTTTTAGCGGAGTTTTAAGTAAGCTTCTTTTTACGCTTTTACCATCTTCGGAAAAAAATGCATGATTATTTGCATTATTGTCATGGGAATAACGATATATATTATATTCTTTTCCTGAAAGATTTAATGAAACATACAGGATTTTACCGTGGTGAGAAAATTTACCGTCTTCCGTTACGTATTGTTCCGTTATTACGGTTGCGGTATCACCACTTTTTATTTGACGTTGAAAATCGATTTGATAGGCATAAGCATTAATCAGCTCTATTATGCTATTATTTGATAAACCCAATTTTTTAAGAGCTGACATAAAATTTGATTCAATATTTACCGATGATTTAGCAATTTTTTTAGTTAAAGGTACTATGATTTCTTCAACTTTGAAATTATCGTTTTCTCTTATTACTTCAATGGTCTTGAGCTTATCAACAATTATAATGATTTTATTTAAGAATGTTACCTCTGAGGTTAAATCTTCATGCTCGTTTTCAGTAATTTTTGTTTCATATTCAAAAGTAATTTGCTGCCCTATTTTAAGAGCAGAGGATAATTTTCCCTCTTTTATTAAACTTACAATTTTTTCTATTTCATTTTTAGGGATATGTTGTGCTATTAAAATTGACTTTATAGTATCGCCTTTTTTTACTACTACTTCTTTAAATGAAATTGTTTCTTCTTCACCACTATCAGGTTGTACTAAAGTTATGGATAAAGTGTCGTTAACATAATTATTAACGGCACAAGAGACGAAAAAAACTAATCCTATAAATAATAATAAGGACGAAGAGATGAGGATTTTCCTAAGACGTGCACTAATAAAAGATGACGGTAATATGCCATTAAAATCATAAGATAGTGCGGTATCATTCATTAAAATTGCTCTGAAGATTATTTGAATCAATTTTTCATTACTAATAATAATATGAATTATATACAAACAAATTACAATAGACAATTGTAAAATTTTGTTTTATTTCTGCTTTATAATTAAATTCTTTATATCAGTTAATCTTCATTAACTTATATTAGGAAGATTATGCCTAGACTTTATCTTATTTTATTAATTTTTATAAATCTTATATCCTGTTCATCTAACCATAATACTGTCAAACCTCCCAAAATAGAATATTATGAGAATATTTCTTTAAATAAAAACTGCCCTATCAATAGTGAAATAGTGCTAGTAGGCGGTTGTTTTGATTTATTACATTACAGTCATATAGAATTTCTACGCAAAGCTAAACAACAAGCTAAATACTTAATAGTCGCTTTAGAGCCTGACGAAACAATTATTAAATATAAAAAACGTCAACCTATACATAATCAATTACAACGAGCAAAAATTTTAAGTTCTTTCACATTTGTTGATAAAGTACTTATATTACCTACACTAAAAGACTTTAATGATTACGCCCGCTTAGTACAAAATATTTGTCCTTCTGTAATCGCTGTAACAAAGCACGATCCTCAGTTAATAAATAAACAAATTCAAGCAAAATTAATAAATGCGAAAGTAATAGACGTTATTGACTTACTGCAACATCCTAATATAGGTACACTTTCTAGCTCAAAGATTATTAAAAATATGTAGTTTTTACAAAAATTTATCGATTTTTACTTTAATAAAACTATATATACATTTATATTTATATATAGAAATAACTTTATATGTGCTATGAAAAATATTATTAGACATCTTGCCAAACCAGCTTATAGAGAGGAATTTAAAGGAGACACGGAAGTTCTTGCCACCATAGACATATGTGAGGATGCGAGTCTAGACTCGACGTCTAAATTACCTCTAGAAGCGAAGTTTGGGAAGATGTCTATTGCTTTAATTTGTTTTGTGATTGTTAGTAGTAATTGCTTTGCCTCCGAGCCGTTACCTTGGCAAGTAACGTTTCAGCCTCCGGCAAGTCTGATTATGGAGGAATTACATCATTTTCATAATTTTCTGCTTTATATCTCAACAGCTATTGTTTTATTTGTTGCTGGATTACTTGGCTTTGTATGTATCAGATTTAATGCAAAAAATAACCCTGTACCGGCAAAATTTTCACATAATGTCTTAATAGAAATAATTTGGACTGTAATACCTATTATAATTTTAGTTATTATTGCAGTACCGTCTTTTAGAATATTGCGTCATGCTGAAAAAATACCCGAAACAGATTTAACTATTAAAGTAGTAGGTTATCAATGGTATTGGCATTATATATATCCTGATCATGATAATTTAGAATTTGATAGCGTAATGATCTCTGATGAGAATCTAAAACCTGGCCAGAAACGATTATTGGATGTTGATAATCGAATTATTATCCCTGAAAATGCTACCGTAAGATTTCTCATTACCGCAGGTGATGTAATACATAGTTTTGCCGTTCCGTCACTTGGTTTTAAAATAGACGCAGTCCCAGGCAGAATAAACGAAACCTGGACAAGAGTGGCGAAAAAAGGAGTATATTACGGACAATGCTCCGAACTATGCGGCATCAATCATGGCTTCATGCCGATTGCTATAGAAGTAGTAAGCAAAGAGGATTTCGACAATTGGATTGCAAGCAAGAACAAGACGACCACGAATGGCGAGCATCCAAAATTGGCGGCTAACTAATTATATGATAATAAGTGAAGAAGAGTAAATCATCATGATGTAGCTGATTGGCCTGAGTAGGAAAAAACTTTTTTATCTTATAGATGTAGGGCGTTATGAAGATTATGATGATGCAATAGATTTTCTTGCTACAAATTTAAGGAATCCGGAAGAATTATCGCAAGCTGCAGCAATTCAAGCTTTAGGTTTTTTAAGTACGTAGATTTTATAATATTAAAGAGGATTTAATATTACCATTATTATTTGAAAACTTGAAAAGCAGTAATAAACGCATTTATGGAGAAACTCTTGATTTATTCTGTGATATTGAGAGTTGTGTACCAAGACTAAAAAGAAAAATTTATTTAGCATATGTTGAAAATGGAGTTGATTTTTTACTGGTAAAAAATTAAAAAAGTTTACTGATAAAGGTTTAATCTATTCTTTAAATAATGAAGAAGAAAAAAGCGTTTATTTTAAGCTTCTGTCAAAACTCCTTAAATTATCAGGAAGCTTTAGAAGTTTATGTATATTTTCTTAGAAAAAATGAAAGTGAGGAAATAAATATAGCAGCTTTTAAAGGACTTACCTATATAGTCTTTAGGTTCAGAACAATAAAGTTTAAGAACGTGTTACCTTTTATCAGAAAATATGTAAGTTATTCTATGGGAATGGGAACAAAATGTGAATATCTATATGCTGCATCACTTTTGCAGGATGTAATACCGAAATTACGTATGAAAGCAATTACATTTTTAAAAAAATATTCTTATGTTCATTTAATAGCATCAACATTTGTAAATTACGTAATAACTAAAAATAAACCAAGAGATCAAATTAAACTCGAGAAAATACTAAAATTACACTTAAATAACCTTAAAAGGATAAAGATTCAGTATAACATTCCTGATTTTTAAGGAAAATAATACAATATTTTTATGTCATTCCCGTGAAAACGGGAATCCAGAAAAATTTATAGTCATCTTGAATTTATTTCAGTATCTACTAATTAAGAGAGAGATACGGCAAACTTGTTTAGCATGACAAAGAAAAGCCTGAATTCCTACTTTTGCAGGAATGACATATAGCACTTTTTTAGAACCAAACAACAATAACATAATTGCATACAAGAACAAACAAAGTGAAAAATTAAAACAGGCAAAATAATAATTATGGATATAACTACTACCGAAATTTATCACGATGACCACCACATCCCGCACGGTTGGAGGAGATGGCTTTTTTCTACCAATCACAAAGATATCGGCATTATGTATATCATATTTGCCGTTTTTGCCGGAATTGTCGGAGGGTTATTTTCTCTTCTATTTAGGTTAGAACTTGCAATGCCCGGCGACACTTTCTTAAATCATGATTTCCAGCTATATAACGTGCTTATCACAGCACATGCGGTTATTATGGTATTCTTTATGATTATGCCGGCTTTGTTTGGTGGTTTTGGTAACTATTTTGTACCTCTATTAATAGGGGCTCCCGATATGGCATTTCCACGCCTTAACAATATCAGTTTTTGGCTACTAGTTCCTGCTTTTCTCTTACTTATGGGTTCGGCTTTTGTTGACGACGGACCGGGAACGGGCTGGACGCTCTACCCTCCTTTAAGTAATTTGAGCGGTCACCCGGGGGCAGCAGTCGATATGGCTATTTTCAGCTTACATTTAACAGGTCTATCGTCAATCCTCGGATCAATTAACTTAATTGTTACTATCTTTAATATGAGAGCTCCAGGCATGGGTCTTTTCAAGATGCCTTTATTTGTTTGGTCTATCTTAGTAACTGCATTTCTGATAATCTTAGCTATGCCGGTGCTTGGCGGGGCTATCACTATGCTCCTTACCGATCGTAACTTTGGCACCACTTTCTTTAAGCCTGACGGCGGCGGTGATCCTGTATTATTTCAGCATCTATTTTGGTTTTTCGGTCATCCTGAAGTATATATCGTAATACTTCCAGGTTTTGGTATAGTAAGTCAGGTGATTTCAACTTTTTCACGCAAACCTATATTCGGTTATCAAGGTATGGTCGGAGCTATGGTAATAATCGGTTTCGTTGGATTTATCGTATGGGCTCACCATATGTTTACTGTTGGGCTTTCTTATAATACACTTATATATTTCACTGCCGGAACGATGATTATAGCAGTTCCGACAGGCATTAAAATATTTAGCTGGATAGCGACTATGTGGGGCGGTTCTATTACATTCCCAACTCCTATGTTATTTTCGATAGGATTTATTATATTATTCACGATTGGCGGCGTAACCGGTATAATCCTATCAAATTCGGCACTTGATAGAGTTCTGCACGATACATATTATGTTGTTGCACATTTCCATTATACGATGTCGCTCGGTGCTTTATTTACGGCATTTGCAGGCTTTTATTATTGGTTTGGAAAAATATCCGGTAAACAATATCCGGAAATTTTAGGCAAAATCCATTTTTGGATTACATTTATTGGTGTTAATTTAACTTTCTTCCCGCAGCATTTCTTAGGTCTTGCGGGCATGCCAAGAAGAATACCGGACTACCCTGAAGCTTTCGCCGGCTGGAATATGGTTTCATCCATAGGAGCAGGTATCTCTATGGCGGCAGCTCTTTATTTTGTATTTATCGTTTTCTATACGCTAAAATACGGCAAAAATTGTCCAGCAAATCCTTGGGGTGACGGTGCTGATACGCTTGAGTGGACGCTTACCTCACCACCACCGTTCCATACTTTTGAAACACCACCGCATATTGAGGGGTAATCGTGGTTTTGGTGGATGCCAAATCGTCATTGCGAGAAGTTGCGTTAGCAATGACGCGGCGATCTCAAGAGTTTGTTATTATTTCATGAGATTGCCACGCAGTCTACGACTGCTTGCAATGACAACTTAATGACATAACTTGAAAGAAAAATAATAAAACGATACCAAAATGAAAAAGAAACCGATAATAGGTGTTACACCTGATTTAGCTCAAAATTGTGAAAAATATACTTACGCTGCTTTTCCATGGTATGCCTTGCGAAGAAACTATACCGATGCAATTATTGCAGCCGGTGGTGTACCGCTATTATTACCTTATCAAACTGATACAATAAATCAGCTTATGGAATTTGTTGACGGTGTTGTAATTCCAGGCGGTGATGAAGACATACATCCTAAATTTTATGAGCCGGAATACGCCGAAGATGCAGTAATTTCTAATGAAGAACGTGATAATTTTGAGATATTAGTTTTAAAGAAAGCATTAGAGAGAGATATTCCGGTTTTAGGAATATGCCGAGGTATGCAGTTATTAAACGTTATTTTTAAGGGTACGCTTATTAAACATATTCCTGATTATATTGAAACTATAATTAACCATACACAACCTTCACCTAAAAATATAGTTTCACATGCAATTAGTATAGAAGCAAATACTAAACTTGCTAAAATAGCTAATAATCAGCTACAAACTATGGTTAATTCGACTCATCACCAGGCTGCTAAACAACTTGGTAATGATCTTATCATATCTGCAACAGCAGAAGACAGTATAATTGAAGCCATTGAATCAACGAAACATAAATTTGTTATCGGCGTTCAATGGCATCCTGAATATCTTAACGATAATGGAGTAGATTTAGAATTATTTAAAGAACTCGTAAAAGCTAGTAAGTAAATATTAGTTTTCAACATAATTAGATGAACATATTACAAACACTTTATTATATTCATATCCAAGCGGCCAACAACATACGGAATTTTTAGAGCATTCACATACGAAAGTAGCACCTCTACCATTGTCTCCCAGTTGATACTGACCATAAATTACAGGTCCACATTAGTTCTTGTCAAGCAATTGAATATTTTACTCGATTATCTTGCACATCCCATTGTTGTAAACAGCCGCTAATAATACAATTCATTTCAGCTGCAAATGGTTTAACCAATTTTTGTATTACCAAATCTTCTTGTTGTTCTACTTGTATGTTATCATAATAAGCTATATGTGAGTTTAAATTATTAGCATAAGCTCATGATGTTATAGAGATTATAATAGTAAATAATATAATAAAAATTTTCACATGATACCTTATTTATAAAATTGAAATTAATATATTTTAAGATACTCAATAAGAAACTAATAATCAAATATTATTTATTGTACTATATTATAGTTTTAAATAAGATTTGTTTCGGACCTTGGATCTGCTATATTATCGTAAAAACATTATTTATGACTGCTGATTATTCTTTTTTGACAAGTTTTGCTGAGTATATCATTGATAAATTAGAGAAAGGTACAGAAGTTCAAATAATATTGCCTAATCATTTCTCATGCCTAGAATTAAAGACAATTTTGGCCGATAAATATAAAATCAAATTACCTGTCATTATTCCTTTTAATTCTCTTATTTCAAAAAAAACCGATTCGGATTATGTATCTAAAATAGAAGAACTTCTTATTATATCAAAAATAATTACAGAATATAAAGACTTACAATGTAATAAAAATGAATCATTAAAAGCTGCAGAAATTCTAAGAAAATTGTTTAATGATCTTATAATCAATAATATCGATATAAAATTAATTGAAGTCTATAACAATTCTAACTATTGGCAAAAGATTTATAAATTTCTAGAATATTGCTTTTTAAGATGGCAAGAAGAAATATCATTTACTCAAAAACAAACTAAAGCAGCTTATAAATTGAAGCTATTACACGAAGAAATAATAAGGATAAAGAATAGGAATAAGCAAATAATACTCGCCGGAATGTTCAAGCCTAATGTGTTTTTAAAAAGATTTGAAGAAGAATTAAAGAATTACATAATTCACTATAATCCAGCCTCCAAGAAGATTAGCGATGGTATATCTTATTATGAACCTAATGACATTTATGAAGAGGCTAAACAAATAGCTTATATATGTAGCCGTAATAAAGATAAACGAATAGCAATCATTACAAATAATAATAAACTTAAAAGAGTATATTGCAATTTTTTAGACAGATACGAAGATCTACTAGGTAATGACTTAAGGCTTACTAATATAGGTGAATTACTAACTTCCATTATTAAAATATTATGTAATAATTTTGATTTAAAACTCCTATTTTTATTACTTAAAAATCCTTTAATCAGTAATCCTACACAGCTCAATTCAGCAAACTTCAGACAAGATGAATTTAAGAGTAAGTCTGCGGAGTGTAGAATATCAAGCTTTGTGAATGATGCTGTGCAGAAGTTAGAGTTAATGCTATCTAATAAAAACCGTTTTATATCCTCACCTAAATATTTATTGCAATTACAATTTGATAACGAGGATACAAAAGAATATTGTCGTAACTTAATAGATATTTTATTTACCGATAACCCACATAATATACTAGATATTCTAACCTTAACTAAAGAAATAGCTGAAAAACTTTTGCCTACTATTTGGGAAAAAGCAGGAGGAGCAGAACTAGTTGAGTTTTTAACAAATTTAACTGCATATAGCAAATATATAAATTCAACGGATAAAAAGGATTTTCCTAAAATTTTTTCTTTTTTACTCTCTAATATCAAATATTATAAAAATACTGACTCTACTAGTATTACTATAGGAGGGCCTGAAGATTTAGCATTATGTGCATTCGACTTAATTATATTACCGCATTTTAATAATGAAAACTGGACACCTACCGCTAAAGCTCACCCATGGCTTAGCAAGAAAGCCTTGCAGATACTAAATATAGATTACAATGAAATCACCCCTACTCTATATTCAGATTATTTCAATTTGTTTCTACAAAACAAACAAGTAATTATACTAAACGCTAAAAAATATGATGGTAAGTTGTCAGTGCCGAGTAATTTATTTTTGAGGTTACAGAATGTCATCCCTATACCATATTATGTCATCCCGCGACTTGATCGCGGGATCCACAAAATAATAGATACCGTGGTCAAGCCACGGTATGACAATAGACCCACAGCACAAAGCACTTCTTTCCCAAGCGTCTTATCAGTAACCGACATAGAAACATTAATAAGAAACCCATACGGTTTTTATGCTAAGAAAATCCTTGGACTACGTCAAAAAGATAATATATGGGAAGAGCCTAAAATATCGGATTTCGGTAATTTTATTCATAAAGTTTTAGAGGAATATTCTAAAAATTACGATAAACAATATGTTAATTTAAATTTGCTTGATCAACAAGCTGCTTTAATAAATATCGGTAATCATATTTTATACGGCACTATCTTACCAACTTACACAAAAAAGACTTGGCAAATAAAACTCACGGCTTTCAGTAAAGCTTTTATTTTATTTGATATAGAACGCCGCAAAAACTGTAAAGAAATCTATTTTGAAACTAAAGGGGAATTACGACTAAATATTGCAGGTCAAGATATAAAAATAATCGGTATAGCTGACCGAATTGAAATAAGTAAATCCAACAATATAACTATAATGGATTATAAAACTGGTACTATTCCGACTAAGAAAGCAATAGAGCTTGGACTATCTCCGCAACTTATTATTGAAAGTTTGATGTTACTAGAAAACGGATTTATAACCCTCGATGTCACCCCGTGGCTTGACCACGGGGTCCACAAAAAAATTCAAAAAGACTGGATCCCGCGATCGAGTCGCGGGATGCTAGAGGTTGAAGTGAGCCATGCAACAAGACCCAACAAGGGGAATCCAGAAATCAGTATCGCCTACGTGAAAATAACAAGTACCGAACCTTATGTGCAAACAACGGAAATAGCTTTAAGCATCGAGACTTTAAATAAACATAAAGCAGGATTAATAAGACTACTTGAATATTACGTTACAAATAAGTCTTTTTCTTATGATTTGAATTTATCAAAATATAATGATTATTTACATTTGATTAGGCAGAGTTAATTATAACAGCCGTCATTGCAATCTCGTACCAAAGTCCTCAGAGATTGCCACACTCCCTACGGTCGCTCGCAATGACGGATTAGGTACTGCTCACAATGAATCTTACAATCCAATAACTAACTTAAATCCTTTATTCTTCCCCATGATAATCTTACTATCCGTATTATAAATAATCGGATCATTAATTTTTTCATGACCGAATCTATTTGTTTTAAATACCGGAATATTTAAATTATCCGCAAAATTACGAAGCACTAACATTGTGGCGTCAAGATCTTTACCAAATGAACCAAATATTATAGCTTTAACATCCTCAAGTAACCCTGCTTGCTTTAAGTGTAAAAGCTCACGATCTAATCTAAAAGGAGCTACATTCACATCTTCTAAGAAAAGAATTTTGCCTTTGGTCTTTATTTGCCAACTCGTTCCTATACTAGTTTGCACCATAGTTAAGTTACCGCCTGTTAGTTTGCCATTAACAAGATCACTTGATTTTGCTATATTGTTAAGAGGTACTAAGTTCTCTATATTAACCTGCTTTACCTTACCTTTTAATATTTCAGCAAGCTTGGTAAAATTACTTTGATCTTTATCAGTTTTTAATAAGTCAGCTATATTACTACCGTGAATAGTTTTCCATCCCCATTCTTGTGATAGAAAAAGATGTAAAGCCGTTATATCGCTATATCCTATCAAGAGTTTCTCTTTATTTGGTTTTGATAGCTTTAGTAAACCTGGAATTATTCTAGCAGAGCCATAACCACCTCGTAAACTCCATACTATATTATCAGACTCATCAAATAAGGCATCCCGCAGGCAATTAAATCTTACTTCATCGCTACTTGCAAGAAATGGTAGCTTACCTTTAGAAAAACACTTAGAAGGAATTTGTAAATTTAAGCCATTAATATTTTTTAAATCCGATAAAGTCTCATTATCAGTACCTGTTGCCGGAGCAACAACAGTAATATGGAGATTTTTTAGGTTAGTAGCAGCAGAAAAAGCTGATATTGAAAAGAATAATATTATTAGTAAAGATAAATTTTTAAGAATCATGAATATCATTGATAGGTATTGTTATATGCACAGGTAAAACTACTATGTCATGCCGTGGCTTGACCACGGCATCTAGTCTTTATTTTATTTTTGCTAGATACCCGTGGATAAACCGGCATGACAGAGGAAAGAAATTATTCTAAATACGAATAATCTCCACCAGTAATATTAACTTCTTCATCTTTTAGCTCCTCAAGGCTAAAATTGCTGTAAGTATTAAACTCCTCCTTAATACCTAATACTTCCGATATAGAACGTACTTCATTTAACTCTTTAGAATCATTATAAAAATCGTAAGCTAACTTTAATGCTATTTCTTTTTTCACAAGCTGATTGATTTCAGGAGTTAACTTCCTTAAATAAAAATCTAAATTTTGTGGGTTATATATTGCGTCTATAATTTTCTTAACATCAATTGTTTTACCATTATTAAGCGTTACTTTAGATGCTAGTAATTGTGATATAACTTCTATATCATCATCGTAATCTGCATCTGACGTGTTACCTTTAAAGTCACTAGAATTTATACTCTCTGATGAAGCCTGAGAGGTCGTAGCTTTATTTGAATCATCGCTTATTCTAAGATTTCCTATTTTAGTCCATAGCTGCTCAGCTGAATCACAACCACTACCAGTATGACTTTTTGTATCTCGCCATGCTTGCATTCCTGATAATATTTCTGATATTACCTTATTAGTGTCTGGTGTCGGTACAGTAATATTATGCTTCTTAATATTAACATCAAGTGCATTTTTGGTACTAGTATCCAAGTTAGATACTAAGTTTTCATACTGGGCTGGGTTATTTTTAGCTTCTTTCAAAGTGCTTACTATTTTCTTAAATATTTGTACTATTTCTGGATGACTACCCGTAGTGCTTGTCATCCAATCCCATTTAAAATATTCAAACCCGCTGGTAGCATGATTTGGAACTTCAACATGTGCAAATTTATGGTCATATCTAATGCCTATTAAATCAAGATCTTTTTTATATTTCTTTACTTGAGTATCGGTATCATTACGCTGTTTCTTAAAGTGTTGCTCTAATTTTTTCATACTCTCCTCCTTAATTCATATTGTTCATCAGTTTCCCGATCATACTTATATATTACTATATGTCAAAATAAAACACTAATAAAAACTAAACAATTCTCAGCTATAAGCTGAGAGGTTATAAAGTGGAATCGATTAGAAATCGATCATCATTAATAGGCTCACCTTCTTGCTCATCAATATACTGCTGTATCATTTCATCAGTAATATTACCCGCACTAACTGCCATATAACCTCTAGCCCAAAACTGCTTGCTCAAATGAGCAAATTCTTGCAATAATATTCTTGAGCTACTGCCCTTAAATACTGCACAATTTTGCTAAGTGTTATTTGCGGTCTATACGAGATAAACATATGAACATGATCACAAGCTACTTTGCCTAAAATTATATGTACTTCATGTTTCATACAAATCCGCCTCAATAAATCTCTAGCTCTCTCCGCTACCTTTCTCGTTAATACCCTCTTTCTATACTTTGGTATCCATATAATGTGTACTTTCAAATCATACTGGCTATGGCTACTTTTTCTATAACTCCTCATATCTCTTTATAAATTCGTTGCCAAGGTAACTTCATTATATCTTCCCTTCGCCTTTAGGCGAAGGGATTTCTTATCCCCGATAGGGACACATTAAGTTTTTTTTATATCGCAAGCATGTAAGTCACGCTTAAAGTACAAGTTACTATTCTTATTTAAGATTACCCTATAAATCTGAACATTTTCAAGTACTCTTTGAACGTAATCTCTTGTTTCTCGATAAGGTATAAGTTCTATCCAGTCAACAACCTTTCTTGTATCTTTTATATCCCTTGGATCACCGAATCTATCGATCCATTTTACTACCTTATGACTCCCTGCATTATAAGAGGCGATAGATAAAATATACGAACCTTTATGATCATCTAATAATTTTTTGAAATAATGTGAACCAAGCTTGATATTATATACCGGATTCCTAGTTAAATCTGCTACATTACATTTCATATTTATAGATTTTGCGGTATCACAAGCAGTACCCTTAATAAGCTGCATCAGCCCCATGGCATTTGCATAACTCACGGCCCTATGGTTAAAGACCGATTCTTGTCTAATTATTCCATAAGTTAAATGAGGTGGGATAGGCAAACCTCCTAGATTATAAGGCGTTGGAAAAGCACAATTCAGAATAAAAGCATTATTTTGGGCAGCAATTTTTGCCACCTCAACCATATGGTTAGTATTATTATTTGCTTTAATAATATTCACAATTATTTGAATTTCTGCAGGATTTTTAGTGTTTTTAATCGCTGCTTTGGAATATATCATGGCTAAATTATTCTTATTATATTTAACCAGTAACCTTATCACTTTGATAATCTCTTTATTCTCGATATTTTTCCTTGCTTCAGAAGTTATTACAGGAATAGGAGGTAAAACTAATTTTGTTCTATTTAATTCAACATTTGCTACCTGTCCGTAAAAGGTAAAAGAATATTTGGCTGCCTGCTCGTAAAATTTTCTAGCCGTTTGCTTATCGCCTTTTGCTTCATAAGTACGACCGAGCCAATAAAATCCACGTGCTAAACTAATCGGGGTTTTAACAACTTTAATAAACTTATTAAAATGTACTAATGCTTGATCAGGCTTTTTTAAAAAGCTTAAAGAAAGCCAACCCGCAAGCCATTCCTGCTCTCTTATAGTTTCAGGACAAGTAGCAAATGGCATCGTTGCCATTCTATAACTATTTACAAAATCTTTGTAATCGATGAATTGACGAGCATAATAGGACTGAATGCGACACCATTTTGCAAAATGTTTACGGTTATTTTTAGCCTTCTTAAATAAAGAAACATCTCCACTTGTCGGTTTTTGTGTCTTTTTAGAATCTAAATAACGATATAACAAACCGGAAGTATAGTATTTTTCAGGAACATTTTTAAAAAGCTTTTCAGCATTTGGTGATTTACCTATAATCGCAATTTGTGCTTTAAAAGAATTACGATAACCTTGATCTACATATTTCAGGGATTGCTCGGCAGACCTAATATTATTTTTCCATAAATGCTCTTCTATCCGCTCTAAATGATCATTTGCAGTTAAATATTTATGCCACTTATTGTAATATACATTTTCTTCTTCAGGAGTGAAATTGGCATATACCCAAGCCTCTTTAATAATAGGTAGTAATATCTTCTGATCTTCGATTAAACTACTTGCAGCTGCCGCATAAAATTTATAACCTTTGCCTGTAATAGGAGGATGTTTACTAAACCAATCAAAAATTACTTTTTTATTTGTATTATTATTTAGATATTCTTCCGCTCTTTCTTCAAGCAGCTTGTTTTGAGGCCAATCCGGGTTATTGCGTAAAAATCTTATTACATGTTCAAAACTATTATCTGAATATTTATGATCTAAATATTTCTGAGACAGTACAATTTTTGTTAAAACTTTACTATTTACCTCTAGAGCTAAATCTTCAGCTTGTGACCAATTTTGTTGATCGATATAGGTCAAAACTTGCTTAACATTATCTACATAATCAGCATTTACCCCAGTTGTCATCCCGTGGCTTGACCACGGGATCCAGTTCAAAGCTAACAAAAATATAGAAGTTAATAATTTTATTGTGCTTTTCATCAGTTGTATGATTTGTTGCATGGATACTGGAGTCGTCATTGCGAGAAGAATTACGTAGTAATTCGACGAAGCAATCCAGTTAAAAATTCTAATTTACAGAATTTTTTAAATCTTTTTCTAGATTGCCACGCTCTCTACGGTCGCTCGCAATGACAATTAGGGTAATACCCATTTGCAATAACGTTTTTAGAATCCTTAAACACCCGTAGAACCAAAGCCACCGCTACCACGCATCGTTGCCGTAAGGCTACTACTTTCTTCCCATAATATACGTTCGTACTTGGATATTATCATTTGAGCAATTCGCATCCCTTTTTCTATAGCGAAATCTTCTTTACCAAGATTAATAAGAATCACCTTTATTTCGCCTCTATAATCTGCATCAATAGTACCGGGTGAATTAGCAACCGTAATACCGTGTTTAACGGCAAGACCCGAACGAGGTCTTATCTGTGCTTCAAATGAGTCAGGTAATGCTATAGCGATGCCGGTTGGAATTAGCTGTATTTCACCTACTTTTATTGTTATAGGTTGCTCATTTGCGGCTATTAAATCCATCCCCGCACTATGCTCTGTAGCATATTCCGGCAAACTACCTAAAAAATTTTCTAATTTCTTAATTTTAACTTGCGTTATATTCATAATACTTCTCATAAGTGAAGAGTTGATATACGAAGATCAACTTGGAAAAGAGCAAGGAGTTTGCACGCCGAGGAGCGGAGCGTACAAAAGTACGTGAGCATCCGAGGACTTACAAAGACATTGTCGCCAATTTTTCAAGTTCTATCTTAGTATATTTATTTTATATCAAATTTATCGTTAATAATTTTATTTTCTACCGCATCAATTAAAGAATTAGCAAGATTATCGGTTAATATCTTACTTCCCATACCAAGCTTCTTTTTAAGCCAAGGCTGTTTAGCACACAGATATTGAAACTTAATATTATCGCCGAATTTTTCTTTCATTATGCTATACATATCACCTATGCCGTCAATTAAACCGTAATCGAGAGCAGTTTGTCCTGCCCAAAATTCACCGTTAAATAAAATCTCGTCTTGCTGTGTTAACTTCCCTACTCTTCTTGTTTTTACATATTCTACAAAATGCTCGTAAACCTGCTTTTGCAAATCTTTGATAATTTTAAGGTCCTCTTTATTAATAGGTTTAAAAGGATCTAAAATTGCTTTATTTTTTCCTTCCGTATAAACTCTACGCTCTATTCCAAGTTTATTAATCGCTTCATGGAAACCAAATCCGCTTGACACTACTCCAATACTACCTATAACCGAACTATAAGAAGCATATATCCAGTCACCGCTGCAAGCAAGCCAATATCCGCCTGAAGCCGCCATATCTTCAATAAAACTATAAATTTTTATTTTATTTTCTTTAGCAAGGTCACGAATACGTTTCGCAATAAGTTCAGATTGTACCGGAGAACCGCCGGGAGAATTAATAATTAAACATAATGCTTTTAATTTCTTTATTTTAAAAGCTTTTTCTATTAGTTCATTTAATGATTCTAAAGTAAGTCCCGATTGCATAGTACTTACTTTACCGATAACACCGCTAAGGCGTAACACGGCAATCACTTCTTTAGAATCACCAAAAACCGAAGCAAATAATTGATCTAATTTACTTATCTGCCGTTTGGTTATTATCTGATCAAATTCTGCATTCGCCATAGTTGATTTATTTACTTCATTCATTATTCTACTCGTTTTTAATTATATCCTTTTTTATTGGTGGCAAAGGCTTAGCCGGTTTATTTAGAGATTGCTCGTTATAACTATTTTTAGGTTCAGGATAATTTCCGGGAATGGCAGATAAAATAGTATCTCTAACTTTTTCGTCATACCAATTTGTATTGCCGACAAAGCTAGTGACGATTTTGCCGTTTGGGTCTATTAATATACTAGTCGGTAAACTAACAACCCCTGAGGCTTTAAATAATTCATTTCTATAATCATGATAAATCGGCAAATATCTTATTTGATAACTTTTAAAATATTCTTTAACAACTTTTATGTCTTGATAATCTTCTGAAATCGGAATTACTGAAAAAGGTAATTTCCTAAAATCTTTTTGTAACGTATCAAGGTCAGGCATTTCTTTGACACAAGGAGCACTCCAAGTAGCCCAAAATACTAACAATATAGTCTTGCCTTCAAACTGATCAAGAGAATATTGATTTTTTTCTTCATCAAAAAACATTATATTATCAGGAACGCTTGAACCTCTTAAAAATTCTAATTTATCCTTAGGCTTCTCATAGAGCTTAGCATGAATTTTAGGAATAAAAATTATTATAGATAATAAAAACACTATAATGTATATAAGATATTTATTACAATTTCTTAAGGTCATATAATAATTTATAGTAATGAAGACATTTTATTTATTCGTATTAGCACTTACATTATGTAGTTGTGGTATAAAAAAGCCTTTAGAAGCACCGCATGATGTCATCCCCAAAAACCTATATATGTCATTCCTGCGAAAGCAGGAATCCAGTCAAGCCTATAAAGACTTGTTTTTATAGGCTTATTTTATCAAGTATGTAATTATTATGGGATTCCCGCTTTCGCGGGAATGACACAAGAGCGAGGAAATTACATACTACTTTTCTAATACCTCTTAAGCGTCGTACCTTGTAATACTAAATCAAAACAATAAGACGGCATATTTTCTTGCAGTGCGATCAATATCGGATTTACTTCACCACACTCATTATCACACATATTTTTATCAGATAAGTCTAAGCGTGTTTCAAGAGTAGTAAGACTGGGATGCTCTATTCTTATGTTTGCACTTCTCAAATAACAAGAAGATTTATAAGGCAACATACTAATGAAATAATATTCTCCTTTATTATTAGTAGTAGCAATACCGGAACCGGTAAAGCTTGAATCGCTTTTACTTGTAAATCTTCTTTTATCAACTCTAGTTTTTAAAGGTTCATAAGGGTACTTACCTCCGCTTCCTACTTGCCATAAATAAACTTTAGCATCTGCAACAGGCACACAATTTTGATCTAATATTTTTCCTTTAATTAATATCCTTTCACCGTCAAATTTTGATAATCTTCCTGTTTTACGTAATAAATTATTAGTAGTCTCAAAAACTTTCGGTTCATAATCATTAAATATATTTCTAGTAATTTGACAACGATTAAGCTTATTAGGGTAAGTTTTAGAAGCAGCCAATATGTTTAATGTCCATAAACATAAAAAACAAACTATAAATTTTTTCACTTTTCACCACTATATTTAGAAAATTCTGCATCTAAATTTAAATCAATTATTTTTATTAATCAAATTATTTTTATTCTCATTTGATTATTAAGTAATTGATTGTTATAGTAAACTTTGTTGTACTAAAAACATATACTCCTGATAAATGGCAGAGTAGATAGACGAAGTTTAATTTGGAAAAGAGCAAGGAGTATAAAGTCCTCGGAGCGGGGCGTATATATAAATACGTGTGCACCGTAGCTCTTATAATACGACATACAGCTTATTTCAGAAAGTTCTAGACAGATGAATTTCAAGGCGAGCCTGCGGAGCGTATAATAATACGTGAGCAAAGGCGAGTCCTGTAAAATTCGCTTGTATTGAGCTTTCTGAAATAGCTACAGCCAATTTTTCAAATTAAATGACTATATATGCAGAAATTTTTATCTTTAATCATTGTAATCCTAATACTTTACAATATAGTAAAGTTAAAAATATCTCCCGACAACAATAATCCTACCACTATAGAGCAAACGGCTTCAAATAATTCATCTACCGATGAAAACCAAACTAGTATAAATAATGAACCACCTATTTTATTAAACGGTAATTTATTTGAACGTACGGTTTCAAAAATAGTAATAAATGCTCTTAAAACCGAAGCAGGGAAAGCATTTTTTGAAAATATTTTACAACCGTTAAATGGACCTATTAATCCTAATGATTACACTATTGAAGTACGTCAGGATTTAGTAAAAAAACTGTTCAAAATTAATACGCTCGGTAGCGGTAATATCGGTCCCGCGTCTTGCGGACATGTAGTTACCGTATTTTATCAAATATCAGATATGAACAATACTTTAATATCTGAAGATACTAAAACTTTTACTTTAGGCTCTGCTCCTGTAATGCTTGGCTTAGATAATGTAATAATCGGTATGATGGTAGGAGAAGCACGAGAAGCTATTATTCCGGCAAAATATGCCGTTAATAATAGTAATAATATTATCTTCGATGATGCTTATAATTATAAAGTTAATTTAATTTTAAAATCCATATTACCGCAAAATTTTGTCAAAAATAATGAAGTAAAAATTTATGATGATGAGATAGCTTATCGTGTTCCTTTATTATGTGGTGAAAAAGTAAGCTTTAATGCTAAAATTACTCGCTTATCAAATGGTAAAATACTATATGATTCTAAAGCAAAAGGACAACAAATAGAGATGAAAATCGGCGATATTACATATCCTTTAATTTTTTCTTACGCCTTGCAAGGTAAAGTAACGGTTGGAACACGCAGTGTTATTGCAGAAGGCAAAACTTTTAAATCCTTAGGTTCTAATATAAATAAAATTATTTCTCATGAATTATTACCGATAAATGAATATCTTTTACTTGAACTTAATGATTTTAAACAAAATTAAATAAATATGAAACAAACTAAAATATCAGATAATAAAAAACAAAAAAATTATATTTTATTATCTATCCTTGTCATAATGATAATAATTGTATATCTTATAGCATTAATAAAAATTGCAGGATAAATTTTGTAATTATTATAAATTTAAAACTCAAATTAAATTAGTATATAAGAATCTTACTTTAAACTTTAATTAAGCTAGGAGTTTAGTATGGAAATTATTAAAAAAAACAAAAATATTATTATACTAGTAGGTTTGATATTTTTAGCAGTAATTATTTATATCTCTACAAATAAGAGTTATGATAATAAAACAAATGATAATATATTAGAAGTAAAGATAACTATAAAAGATCATAAATTTGTTCCGAATATAGTTGAAGTACCAAAATCTACTAAGATAAGGTTAATTGTTCATAATGAAGATGATACAGTAGAAGAGTTTGAAAGTCATGATTTACATCGTGAAAAAATAGTTATGCCGAATGAATCAATAAATATTATACTTGCACCGCTTAAACCCGGAAAATATGAAATTTTTGGGGATTTTCATCAAGATACGGCTCAGGGTATTATAATTGTTAATGATTAGATAAAAAATATGTTTAAAATTGCTTTAGTAGTGTTTCGTGAATGTTTAGAAATATCCTTATTACTTGGTGTAATACTCGCCGTAACAAAACAAATAGAAAAATCTCGTCTTTATATTATTGCCGGAGTAATGCTTGGAGTAGTCTTTGCTTCAATTTTTGCATTTTTTACCCGTAAATTATCTTTATCTTTTGGCGGAATAGGTGACGAGCTATTCGATTCCGGAATTATGATACTAATAACAATTTTGATTAGCTGGACAATAATATGGATGCAAGGTTATGGTATAAAAGTAACGCAACATATAAACGACTTATCAGTAAAAATTCATGAAGGTAACGCCAGTTGTTTCATGTTAGTTTTTTTAGTTGCTACTACTATATTACGAGAAGGTGCAGAAATTATTATTTTAGTATATAGCATATCTTCAGTTGAAACAATATCAAGCAGTATTTACTTACAAGGAGTGATAATAGGTGCTACAAGTGGCTTCTTACTTGGTTTAGTAATATATTTCGGTTTAATTAAGATTGCTAATCAAAAATATATTTTTAAAATCTCTACTGTATTATTAATACTAATAGCAGGCGGATTTGCAGCAAGTGCTGCAGGTATTTTAACCTCTTCCAGTCTAGTTATGTTTTTATCCGATCAACTTTGGGATAGTTCATGGTTAGTAGCAGATAGAAGTATAATAGGTAAAATCTTACATATTGTTACCGGTTATATTGCAAGACCTAACGGGCTACAAGTACTTGCCTATTTTACTACTATATTACTGATAAATATTTTCATACAAATAAAATTAAGATATTCCAAAAATAACTTAATATCAGTACAAAAAAATGAATCAAATTAATTTTATCAAAGAGAACAATTAAATTAAATATGTTAAAACTTTTATCAGAAATTGGTCCGGTAATAGCATTTTTTGCAGGCTTTTTTTATGGGGGCGGTATACAAAACGCTACTCTTTATATGCTTATTACCTCTGTTATTTGTATTACCATTTGTTATGTTATCGATAAGAAAGTATCCAAGCTTTCTATTATTTCTACGACTGTGTTATTCGTTTCGGGCAGCATTACTTTAATTAGTGGCGATTCAATGTATATAAAAATCAAACCTACTATATTATATGTTATTTTTGGAATAATATTTCTCATGAGCGGTATAAGAAAGAATCCTTTTATCAAATATGCTTTAGAAAGTATAGTACGTCTTAAAGCAGAAAGCTGGATAACTTTAAGCTATAGAACAGCGGCTTTTTTCTTTTTTATGGCTGTAGTTAATGAAATAGTTTGGCGTAATTTCTCAGATGAAACATGGGTAAAATTCAAAGTATTCGGTGTAATACCTATTACTTTTATATTTATTTTACTGCAATTACCTCTTTTATTAAAGAATAAATTACCGGATAGTAAGATATAATATCTTACTATTTTTACTTTATGTCATGCCCGCGTAGGCAGGAATCTAGGGTAAAGCGAGATAAGTCGAGCTTTAAAAAATATTTAAGATTAAGATTTGCTTCAAATAAAGCTTAAAAAGGCTTTAAAGTGAGTGAGTTTTTCGATCCATGCAACAAGGCTGGAAAATTACACTGTATTCCCGCCTACGCGGGAATGACCTCGGGGTAATCGACGCAGCAAGGAAGTATAAAAATGCTAATTTTTAGCATTTTTATACTTATTTTCTGGATTGCCGCACTCCTGCAGTCGCTTGCAATGACAACTCGGTGTCGATATAACAAGGTCGGGTACTATAGGTAATGACATAAATAAACAGTTAATTCTTAAACAAATACAATCTTTTTAAAAATCGTATGGTACTATTATTATGATGTTACGAGTTCTAATTTTTATAGCTCTTTCTTTTAGTTTATCTGCTTGTTTACCTGCTATCTTTACTGCAGCAACCACTACCGGCATTGTTGCCTCAAAAGATCAACTAATGTCTGAAACATTAAATGATTCAAGGATTTCTGCCGGTATTAAAGCTGATTTAGTAAAAAATAATTTTAGAGATTTAGGTGCTAAAATAAAGGTTGAAGTATCACAAAGAAGAGTATTATTAACAGGAAATATTCAAAACGAATCTGATGCGTTAAAAGCCGTAGAAATTGCTTGGCATCAAAAAGGAGTACAAGAAGTTATTAATGAGTTGAAAGTAAATAAAAATAGTAATCATTTTGACTTAGCCCAATATACTAAAGATAGTATGATAACCACGCAAATTAAAGCTAAAAACTTAGTCAGAAAAGACATTAAATTTGCTAATTATACTATTCTAACTATAGATAATATTGTTTATTTATTTGGAGTTGCAAGATCAGAGGAAGAGCTAGAAAAGCTTGCTTCTATTGCATCAAAAATAAAAGGTGTTGAAAAAGTTGTGTGTTACGCTAAAATAATTGATAATTTTAATAAACATAATGATGATACGAAGCCATAAACTTATTGTATTAATTTTTTTATTGATTTTTAGTCTAAGCGGTTGTAATACCTCAAAAAGATTACCTTATTCCCGCAAATATTCTTACAAAGAATTATCAAAGGATGATCCTCATAATCTAACTTATAAAGGACATTATAAAGTTGGCACAAATTATAAAATAAAAGGAAAGACTTACAAACCTCACAGTCCTAAATCTTTTACCGAAACAGGTTATGCTTCATGGTACGGTGGACATAAAGATGGTTTTCACGGTATAAAAACAGCTAATGGTGATAGATTTAATAGAAATCTATTAACTGCCGCACATAAAACTCTTCCGCTTCCTTGCTTAGTTAAAGTTACCAACAAAGCCAATAATAAATCAGTAATTTTAATGGTTAATGATAGAGGTCCTTTTAAGAAAAATCGTATAATAGATGTTTCTCGAAAAGCTGCTGAAATTTTAGCATTTAAACATCAAGGTATAACTAAAGTAAAAATAGAATATTTACCTAATGAAACTAAGAAATTTCTAAAAAATATTAATCTAAAAAAACCACAAAGTAAAACTTTAGCTAAACACTCTAAAAAATCTTCATCTATTAAAGTTACAAAAAACGCTAAATGTAGTGTTAATTGTCATATAAAACTTGTAAATCTAAAATATAAGCTTGGCGTAAATCCAGATGAGTGAATATTATCGGCATTGTGGGAGTCGTAGGCGTTGTTTCATGACGCGATTTTTAACGTCATTGAGAGAGAGGGGAAACTTAAGTTTCAACGAAGTAATACTAGGAGTTTTTGTATTACCTCATGAGATTGCCACGACTACTTTGTGGTCTCGCAAGACATTGTTGAGTGGACCGGTAGAACCCACTGTGTCATCTAGTTCGCTTGACCACGGGGGTCCATAAACATAATAAACAAATACTAATAATTTTAGTATTTTAACTGGATCCCGTGGTCAAGCCACAGGATGACAGAGGTGAAATTGATCCACGCGGGCAATGACGATACATATCAACTACGTATATTCTTTTTCTTTATTATTTTTGATTTAGCTTTTGTAGTAGATTTATTATTAGAGGCAAGTTTGACTGAAGGTTTAGGGACTATAGGCTTAATATTAAAATGCTGATCTAGTAGCCCCATCATTTTTTGATCACGAGATACAGCACTTTTGCCTCCTGTAACAACGGCAATCAATGATTTACCGTTTCTAGAAGCAGTAGTGACTAAATTATAACCTGCCGGTGTATGAAAACCTGTTTTCATACCTTCTGCACCTTGATAATTTTTAGTAACCATATTATGTCCGTTTACTATGTTTCCACGAAATACAAAACTGGTTTTAGAAAAGAGCGGATAATATTTAGGATAATCTTTTTTCAAAGCCATAGTAAGTTTAGCCATATCTCTCGCGGTAGTTAGCTGCAATGGGTCATGCCAGCCTGAAGCATTTTTAAAATAGGTATTTTTCATACCGAGCTGTTTAGCTTTAACATTCATTAAATGAGCAAAAGCTTTCTCAGAACCTTTCATCCCTTCAGCAACAGTTACGGCAGCATCATTAGCAGATTTTATGATTAATCCGTTAATTGCCTCTCTAACGGTTATAGTCTCTCCTGCCTTTAAACCAAGCTTACAGGGCGGCATTTTTGAAGCTTTCTGTGAGACAAGTAATTTTTTATCTAAAGATAACTTACCGGCTTCGATTGCTTCAAACATTAAGTATAGAGTCATTAGCTTAGTTAAAGAAGCAGGATAAACCCGCATTTGTGAATTATGAGCCTGCAGCACTTTACCGCTTTTTGCATCAATTACTAAACTAGTTTGAACAGGAGGTTTATGGGTATTTTTTACAGCTTTCTTCGCTTCGCTTATGGGAGCAAAGAAAAATGTTGCAATAAAAATATAAGGTAATAAAAATTTACTAAACATTTTAAATAAATAAAATATTATTCAAATTAAATCAAGTGGGATTTTTCACCATTGCTCAATAAGTATATATTTCGCATTGCGAGGAGTGAAGCGACGTGGCAATCTCATGAAATAATAACAAACTCCTGAGATCACTTCGTCAATATTACTATTGTAAATTTCTTCGCAATGACGTTAAAAACAAAACTTACTACACATTAACCTTTTTATTAAGATACATTAATATAAACAAAGCAGGCAAGGCTAAAATTATAGTAAAGATGAAAAACCGTCCCACCCCATCATATTTACAAGTTTTCCGGCATAAATAGTGACAGTATTATTACATACACTACTTGCACTACTAAGTAAAGCATATTGTGTTGCAGAATATTTTTTATTACATAAATTACCTATATATCCGACTAAAGCGGTAGCCCCCATAGCAGCAGCAAAATTCTCTATAGTAATAGCAATTAATAAAGCTTCAAAAGAAGGAGGCTGATGATTAAGCCAAATAAATGCAAAATGCGTTAAGCTTTGGGCAATACTGGAATAATCAAACCTTTAAAATTCCCCACTCTATACATTACAATACCACCGGCAAAACCGCCGACTAATGTTGCAATTAATCCGTAAAGTTTAGCTATTATTGCTATTTCACCTTTTGTATAACCAAGATCTATATAAAACGGTGAAGCAACCGCTCCAAGCATGGCATCGCCTAATTTTAAAAATATTACCGCAAGTAAAATAGTTACGGCAAATTCTCTTTTGCAAAAATCCTTGAAAGGATTAATTACTGTAGAAATCCATGAAGTAATAGAAGTAATATTAATTGTTTCTCTTACTAGTTCTTTTTCGTTTACGGTTATTATCAATATCGTTGCAACGACAAATATTATAGCTATAACAAAAAAAGTTAGTTGCCAATTATTTCCGGTTATTTCTGCAAGATACAAAGCACCTGCTCCTGTAATAAGCATACCGATTCGATAACCGAATACGGCAGTTGCACTAGCGATGCTTTGTGTTTCCTGATCAAACTTATCGATACGCAACACATCAACGGCAATATCGAACGTGCTGGATAAAAATCCTAATACTATAGTCAAAAAATATAAAAAAGTTAAAGAAACTTCAGGCTCATAGCAATTAGTACTAAAGCCATTAAAGAGCTACAATTAAAGAGCTACATAATATAAGCCAACTTTTTCGATGCCCCCACCTACTTAAAAAAGGTATTTTAAAATTATCGACTAACGGCGACCAAAATACTTGCAATGAATATGATAATCTTGCAACCGCAAAAGTAGTAATAACAGCGATATCTATTCCGGATTCTTTTAACCATACCGAAAGAGTAGAAAAAATTATAACCAGCGGCATACCGCTAACTATTCCTAAAATAAATATTTCAAATAATCGATAGTCTTGAAAAATCTTGGTCATGAGCATTGTGTATTGTGGTGTTCCTTGTGTTTATGTCATTCATGCATAGGCATTGTTGAGTGGGTATTTAAGTCGTCATTGCAAGAAAAAATTGAAAATTTTGACGAAACAATCTCGTGCCAAAGTCTTGAGATTGCCACACTCATTTAGCCGCGACCTTGTTGCATGGATATCCGAACCGTCATTGCGTGGAGAGCGAAGCGACGCGGCAATCCAGAAAAATAATTAAAAAAATTCTGATATACAGAATTTTTTACCGGATTGCTTCGTCGAATTACTACGTAATTCTTCTCGCAATGACGGAAAATCAATCCATACAACAATGCCTTTAGTCGCTTGCAATGACGATTTAAGCCATACAATAATAGTTAATAAACATTAAGGAATATATAAGATATTTATTTTATAAGTCAATTGTTTGCCCTTAACTCCTTATTATACAACCTATAATATTCATCCTTATTCTTAAGCAATTGAGTGTGAGTACCTTGCTCACAAATCTCACCGTTTTTCATGACTATAATATTATCAAGGTCGGTAATACTGCTTAAATGATGCGTAATGATTAAAGTGGTTTTTCCTTGGCGTAATTTCTTTAAAGATTCTAGAATTTTCTGTTCGGAAGCTTGATCTAAGCTACTTGTTGCTTCATCCCAAATTAAAATAGGTACGTCTTTTAAGAATGCTCTAGCAATAGATAAACGCTGACGCTGACCGCCTGAAAGCGTTGTCCCCTGCACTCCTATCTGCGTGTCGTAACCGTTCGGCAGATGCATAATAAACTCATGAGCATCTGCATATTTTGCTGCTTCAATTATTTCTTCTCTTGTAGTGTTTTCCTGACCGTATGCTATATTTTCGGCAACGCTTGTATCAAATAAATGAGTATCTTGAGTAACTAAGGAAATCTGACCTCTAAGTGAAGTAAGCTTAATATCTTTAATATCATGATTATTAACTAAAATTCTTCCTTCATTTGGATCATAAAAACGCACTAATAAATTACTAAGGGACGTCTTACCGCTACCGGAACGCCCGACAAACGCAATTATTTTATGAGGTTCTAACTTTAAATTTATATATTTTATAGCTATTTTACTCTCAAAACTTAAAGATAGTTTTTCAAAAGTAATTTGTGGATTATATAAATCTACTTCTTTAGCATCTTCATGATCTTTAATAAGAGGTTCGGTATCCAAAATACTAAATACCCTCTTAGCTGCTGCTATTCCTTCTTGCAAATTAATATTTAATGATACAAAACTTTTAAATGGTCTATAAGCTGCAGCAAAAGCAGCTAAAAAAGCAAATAATGCACCTGGTGTTGTTTTACCCTCAAGAACTAGATTACCTCCGTACCAAACCATCCCTCCGACTGCAAGACCGCTTAAACCCTCCATAATCGGTGAAACCATTGCATCTAGCTTAGATGTTTTTTTGTAAAACTCTAAAATATTATTAATAATCAACGATGCTCTAGTACTTTCTATTTTTTCGCCTACAAAAGATTTAATAATCTTAATTGACTGAAATGTTTCATCAAGCCTAGAAGTATAATGTCCAAGCTCCTCTTGTGATTGTGAAAATATTTTTCTTATCTTTCTGCTCATCCTTTGCACCGGATAAACAGCCAAAGGGAAAACAAGAAAAACTACGCAAGATAATAGTGGTTCTAAATGAAACATCGTTATTATTAAACATACTACAGTTAGGAAATGTTTAGCACATCCAACAAGTAAATTAGAAACAGCCCCACGCATCAAAGAAATATCATTAGTAAAACGAGATATTAAACGTCCTGAAGATTGGTTTTGAATAAAAGAAATATCAGCAAGTAACAAATGCTCATACATTTTTATCTGCAAATCGTTTAGTACCCTCTGCCCAACAAATTTTATTAGATAATTCTGATAATACTCTGAAATTCCTTTTATAAAAAAAGTTACAGTAAGTACTATAGGCATTATTATCAGCATTTTCTTATCATGCATTAAAAAAATCTTATCAATAATAGGTCTAACCGCATGTACGATCACTGCCGTACATAGTGCTGCAATAACCATACAAAATATAGAAAAATATATTTTATTTGCATAAGGTTTAATATGATCTTTTATCAGCCTTTTTATAACATCTGCGGCTGTATAACTATCATTTAAATTATTATTATTCATGCTCGTGAAAAATATTAAATTGATTATGTGATCGATTAGGTATCGGCATTTTCAAATGCTCAAAAGCGGCAATCGTGATTACCCTACCTCTAGGAGTTCTTTGTAATAAACCTATCTGTATTAGATAAGGCTCTATGGTTTCTTCAAGTGCGTCACGCTGTTCAGAAAGGGCTGCTGCGATCGTTTCAATTCCAACAGGACCACCGTTATAATTATCCGCTATGAATTTCAAATAACGATAATCATTACTATCAAGTCCTATGAGATCAACCTCCAAACGATTTAACCCAAAATCAGAGATTTCTTTATCTACTCTTGATTTACCGTCAACTGCTGCAAAATCTCTTATACGACGAAGCAATCTTAATGCAATTCTTGGCGTTCCTCTACTTCTTTTTGCTATCTCTTCCGAACCTGAATCGGTCAAATCAATATCAAATAATTTACTCGCTCTATTTAGAACTTTTTTCAATTCTTCAGTATTATAAAAATTAAGCCGCATAGGAATACCGAACCTATCACGCAAGGGATTACTAAGCAGCCCAAGGCGTGTAGTAGCCCCGATTAAGGTAAATTGCGGCAAGGTTATTTTCACTGACCTTGCGGCAGGTCCTTCACCGATAATTATATCAAGCTCAAAATCTTCCATAGCAGGATATAAAATCTCTTCAACCGCAGTATTTAAGCGGTGGATTTCATCAATAAATAATACGTCGTTCTTTTCAAGATTGGTAAGAATAGCAGCAAGATCAGCTGCCTTAAGTATAGCAGGACCGGAGGTGGATTTGAAATTACCGCCGATTTCGTTGGAAATAATTTTGGCCAGCGTAGTCTTACCAAGACCGGGTGGACCGTAAAATAAAGTATGATCAAGATGCTCATTCCGAGATTTTGCAGCTTTAATAAATACCGAAAGATTTTCTTTAATCTGCTGTTGACCAACAAATTCCTGTAAATATGACGGTCTTATAGGCAATTCTTGATCATTGTCATTTTTTTCAGGTGATAATATATTAGTCATTATTTTAAATCGAATATAATGACTAATAATAGCTAAAAAATAGTTTTATGCTATAAATTATTTTAAGATTCTATATAATTTAATTGATTTATATTAGATAAATCCCTAATAAAAGATGTAATATAACTGGTTAATCAGTAGACAAAAATAAATCACCAACATATACCTCTTTTGCAATTCCCACCATCTCAAAAAAAATGCTCATTAATATGTTTATCTGCGTTTTCTAGAATAGAATTTGCATCAGTTACTTTTAATTTTGCTAACTCTTCTATAACATTATCTTTATTTAACTTTTGATATAATTTTAAGTGATTATGAATTGTACCCTTATGCACATCGTTAGCGTTTTTACAGTATCATCTCCTTTTAAAATTTCTATTAAATCTGCCAAATGATTGGGTAATACCTCATCGTTGATATTTAATGTAGCTGGGTCTTTTTTTAATTCCTCAATTAATTTATTAGCATTTATACTTGCTAAAAATATTTTTAATTTTGACATAATTTTACCTATTAATTTTAATGATATTTCTTTTGAATACATATTATATATCAAAATTAAAGAAAAGTAAAGAAAGTATTAATAAATTAATATTTGATTTAAAGGCCAGCATTTCGATTTTTCAGGGCTGTTTTGATTAATTCATCAATAGCGATTTCGGGGTTTTGGATAATAATGCCTTGAACGGCGTTTTGAGCTTCAAATCTAGAAAAGCCTAGATTTACTAGAGCTTTTATTACTTCATTGCTTGCGACCGGTGTAATATTTTTGATATTTAAGCTATCTTTGATAATAGCCGAACCACTTGATATTTTCGCTACTTTACCTTTCAGCTCTAGCACTATACGCTCAGCAAGTTTAGCACCTACGCCGGATATTGCTTTAAATATATCTTTATCTTCATTATTTATAGCAATTTGAATATCCGTAGGAGTTAGATTTGATAAAATAGATATAGCCATTCTTGTACCAATACCATTCACGGATTGCAGCAAATTAAAAAAATTCTTCTCTTCTATAGTTAGAAAGCCGTAAAGATGAATATGTTCCTCTCTAACATGTGTTTCGATAAATAGTTTATAAAATTCCCCTTCAGCAAGTTTACCTAAAGTTTTACCCGAAGCATAGACTAAGTATCCTACCCCGTGTACGTCAATTATAATGTAATCATCACCTTGGGCATCAATCTTACCGCTTAATTTACCGATCATATAATTTATTTCTTCTTTTTCTTACTTCTACTATATATTAAAATTAGTGCCGGTAAAGCGGTAATAATTGCTGCTAAGATGTAATGAATAACAAGCGGTCTATCCATCATATGACACTGCCCATCATTAGGAATAGTTTGAGCCAAAACCATATAAGCGACTATTATTGTTACTACTATATATAAAACGGTAAAAAACAAATATTTTATAAAATTTTTCATGTTAATTTCCTGTGAATCAACTGTGTCATACACTCATTTCTCTTACAGTATATTTTGTTAGAAAATGTTTTTTAATAACTTATACACTTCAGAAGTGTTACGTTTTTCAACTAATATCACATTTTTCAACTAATATCACATAAATTGTAGTTTCATTAAAACGATAAATTATTCTATATTCTCCAATATCGCATCTATAGAAATCATGGTAGCCTACTAATAATTTACTATCATTGGGATTTATTAAAGCTAGAATTTTGTTTTTAATTTGACGCTGATGCTTTTATGTAATCATCACCTTGGGCATCAATCTTACCGCTTAATTTACCGATCATATAATTTATTTCTTCTTTTTCTTACTTCTACTATATATTAAAATTAGTGCCGGTAAAGCGGTAATAATTGCTGCTAAGATGTAATGAATAACAAGCGGTCTATCCATCATATGACACTGCCCATCATTAGGAATAGTTTGAGCCAAAACCATATAAGCGACTATTATTGTTACTACTATATATAAAACGGTAAAAAACAAATATTTTATAAAATTTTTCATGTTAATTTCCTGTGAATCAACTGTGTCATACACTCATTTCTCTTACAGTATATTTTGTTAGAAAATGTTTTTTAATAACTTATACACTTCAGAAGTGTTACGTTTTTCAACTAATATCACATTTTTCAACTAATATCACATAAATTGTAGTTTCATTAAAACGATAAATTATTCTATATTCTCCAATATCGCATCTATAGAAATCATGGTAGCCTACTAATAATTTACTATCATTGGGATTTATTAAAGCTAGAATTTTGTTTTTAATTTGACGCTGATGCTTTTCAGGATAACGGTCTAATATTTTTATTACCCTTTTTTCTCAAATTATTTCTTTCATTAGCTTTTAAGAAATTTTGCTGATTCTTTTGCTGATAACCATTCCGGCTGTTTTGTAATATTTGTTGCTGCCTTCCCCCAATAATCATCTTCAAGCTTAGTAAAATATTCATAGTCTACTAAAACAACAGTAGGTCTACCTTGCTTATTAATAACTATCAGCTCTCTCAATGCTTGATCAATGATTTTTATTTAACTCAGTTGCAGATATATTCATATATTTTACGTATTATATTGAATATACCTATGATAGTATCATATGATACTATCACTGTCTATATTATTTGATATAATTAATAAGATTTTCTACCTCAATATCCTCTATATTTCCACTTTTACGGTCTTTTAATTCAACGATATTATTTGCAGCTTTTTTAGGACCGATTATAATTTGATGAGGTGAGCCGATAAGGTCATGCGTTGCGAATTTACTGCCTGGACGTGCTTCGGTATCGTCATATAACACTTCTATATTTTTATCTGATAGCTCTTTATAAGCTTTTGCCGCAAGCTCTACACATTTACTATCATGAATATTCAAATTAATTAGAGAAACTTTAAAAGGAGCAACGCTAGAAGGCCATATGATACCTTTCTCATCGCAAGTTGCTTCTATGATAGCTGCAACTAGCCTTGAAATACCTATACCGTAGGAACTCATTTCTACAGGAGCTAGCTTACCGTGTTCATCATTAATAAGAGCATTCATATTAACCGAATATTTTGATCCGATATAAAAAATATGCCCGACTTCTATCCCTTTACTACTGGTTATTGCTTGTTCAGATATCGGTAGTTTATTTATGTCATGCTTTGCTTCAGCCGCTGCGTACCAGCTTTTAATTTCCTCTACATCGATATCAGGATTATCTTTTAATGTCTTAAATCTTTTATCATAATAAATAGTGCTTTCACCGGTCTCAGCAATTATATGAAATTCATGACTTAACTTGCCGCCGATTGGACCGTTATCGGCAATAACAGGGATAGCAAACACGCCTAAATCCCTGAAAGTATTAATATAAGCCTTATACATTTGATTATAGGTCTTAACGGCATTTTCTTCGTTGATATCAAAAGAATAAGCATCTTTCATAAGGAACTCTCGTCCTCTCATAACCCCAAAACGTGGTCTAATCTCATCACGAAATTTCCACTGGATATGATAAAGATTTTTAGGCAAATCCTTATATGACTTAATATTATGACGAAAAATATCCGTAATCATATCTTCATTAGTCGGACCGAATAGTAAAGTATTATCGTGACGATCTTGGAATTTCAGCATTTCTTTACCGTAATTATCAAAACGTCCCGATTCTATCCATAAATGTGCCGGTTGAATGCAAGGCATTAGAACTTCTAAAGCTCCTGCTTTATGCATATTTAAGCTTACTATGTTCTCGATATTCTTAAGTACCTTTAAGCCAAGCGGAAGCCATGTATAAATCCCTGCTGCCTGCTGCCTAATCATTCCGCTTCTAAGCATTAATTTATGCGAAGTTACTTGAGCTTCACTTGGTTCTTCTTTTAAAACAGGTAAAAAATATTGTGATAATAACATAGAATTTTTTTAGTTATTTTTAGTTTAATATGGTATTTCTATGTCATCTCCGTATCTTTTATGTCATTCCCGCGGAAGCGGGCATGCAGAAAAACATTTATAATAAAAAGATGGATTCCCGCTTCCGCGGGAATGACACAAAAGATACACTTATCTTTTCGTGGTAAGATTCAAAAACTCATGGCGATATTTCTGCTGCTCGGCAAATATACCCGTATAATGCATGGTATTCATTATGCTATGATCCTGCATCACTCCACGCATAGACGTACAACTATGCAAGGCAGAAATCTTCACGGCAACGCCAAGCGGCTTTAAATTCTCCTGTACGCTTTCTGCTATTTGTACCGTCATTTTTTCTTGAATTTGCAGCCTTCTAGCGAAAATATTTACTATTCGTGCTAACTTGCTTATACCGACAATACAGTTATCAGGAATATAAGCTATATGTACCGTACCGTTAAAAGGTAACATATGATGTTCGCAAAAAGAGGTAAATTTTATGTCTTCTAGTGAGATAAAGTCCTGAAAATTACAAGTATCGTAAAATTTTGTATTTAATATTTCCTCTACATCCTTTTCATAACCGGAAAATATTTCCGTATAGCTGTTAATGACTCTATCAGGGGTTTTAAGTAGCCCTTCTCTAGTTGGATCTTCACCAATGAATTTTAGTAACGTTCTTACTGCCTCTGTAGCTTCTTCTCTAGTTGGTTTACTCATGTTCTAGTTTTATACTTTTAAAAAACATTACTTTAACACAAATATATACAAACATCAAGCCGCCTACTATAGCAATAAGCCCTCCTCCGCTCATCATTCCCATTAATAGCTTAGCTGACATCGACATTACGCTATTTGGATCTTTCCGCATAACTCCATAACCGCCGGCGAGTGCTAGACCTAGTATGTGCAGAATCTGCCCGAATGTTAGGAGGTAGATGGCAAATGTCATCCCGTAACCCCTTATGTCATTCCCGCGAAAGCAGGAATCCATTCTTTCGAATACTTTTTTCTGGATTCCTGCTTTCGCGGGAATGACATAAGGGGCGGGAATAACATTGATACCAAAATAACTATACCCCATACCAGCAATACTAATCCCTACTATAGAACCGTGGTAATGAGACGGGATTACTACATTTATACCCGTGATGTTCATTGCAATAAGCCCGCCAAGTAAAAATAAAGTAATGGAGCAAAGTAAGATGGTTTTGATGACTCTGTTATTTATTATAACCGTGTCATCCCGCGGCTTGACCGCGGGATCTATTTTACTGGATGCCGCGGTCAAGCTGCGGAATGACAAGAACTCAACCCCCATACCGACCACACATAAAACAGGAGCAATACCGCCTAGATATTTCATATGATTTGTATAGAATTCTTTGAATGCTCCGTCGATAATGTCATAAGATATATGACCGAAAAGTATAAGAATGCTGGAAATAAAATTTAAATAAAGTAAAAACAGGTGAAATTTTTGGAATTTTAATTCTCTGCCTATTAGCTTCTGAAATAAGATAACCCAAATAAATATTAATATTTGAGTATATATAAATTGTAATAAATGACCTCCGCTCCAAAAAAGTAATTCATAATAAAATTCTATCTCGATAGGAATAATTTGGATAATGTTTTGCAAACCATTATAAGACCACCCAAAGCAAACGAAACTTAACATAAACATTATAATAGTCGATAATATTGTAAAATTAACTAGACTATTTAAATTGGCCCAATCGAATAAGTATAAAATATTTATCGCATATAATAGCAGCGTAACGCCAAATAAGCTTAACCCTAAAATAAATACGATATTTTCAAGCATCGGTATATAATTATTCATCACCGGATTATGCCCCGCTATTGAGGAAATAGCGATTAGAAGAGTAGCTAAGAAGGCAAGCTTGTATAGTATATCATTCCCGCGAAAGCGGGAATCGAGAAAAAAAAGCATGGATTCCCGCTTTCGCGGGAATGACATAAGGGGCTGCAGAAATGACATAGAGGATTGTTGTAATGACAAAGACCAAACACTAGCCGTAATAGACAATAACCAAATCAATACCGATAAATTAACATGAATAATTAAAGCAGATTTGAAAATATGTGGATTCGGAAAAAAACGCGATAATTGCGGGGTACGTAGTACCACCAAAATAATTGAATATAAACCGGCAAGCCCTAAAGACACTATACCAAGCTTAAGCCATGAGAGAGTTAAGCTATTATTTTGTGATTGATTGGTAGAATTCATAACTACAGGTAAATATTAAATATAATCTACAAATAGCTCATGGTATTTAAATAAGCAATATTTTTTATTTGATTTGGAAATTAACGTAAGCTATTAATAAGTCAATAGATAGAACTTCGTATATCAACTTTATTATTTATTCGGAGCTACTGAATATATGACTAACCACCCACGTGTCGGTTAGTGGTGACTAACGATGCCTTTGAAAAAGAGCAACAACATTATGTCTCTATTTTCCTTAAGCTCATTGTTTAAATGAGCATGAATTACAGAATCTTGAGCCTTATAAGGTAGAAAACTGGCAGTGGTTTGCTCTTGATAATCTCCCTTTTAAACTCTTCCTACCTCTAAAAAAACTCATTGAGAAAAAATGTTATCGATACAAAGAAATTACTGATTAATCTAATGTTGCTTATTCTTCTTTAAATATGTAATACAGATTTTAGTTGATTGAATGGTGGGTTTGAGAAGACTTGAACTTCCGACCTCACGCTTATCAGGCGTGTGCTCTAACCAGCTGAGCTACAAACCCACAGTGTAGAAGCATGGTGAGCTCGCCGGGATTCGAACCCGGGACCCTTTGATTAAAAGTCAAATGCTCTACCGACTGAGCTACGAGCTCTTAAATATATTTATGTTTTCGTGTGTGTCATTCCGTGGCTTGACCACGGAATGACACTTAAGTATAAAATATATTCAAAAATTATGTTTTACTTTATCGCCGAAAAAGGCTAAGCTGTCAACAATTATTTTTTAATTTAATATTTAATATATAGGAAGTTTATGCAGCATCAGGACGTTGCTATAATTATCCCCTCAAGGCTAAGTTCAACTAGACTTAAACAAAAACCGCTGCAGCTTATCGGCTCTATAACTTTAATCGAGCGGGTATTCAAACAAATAAATCAGGCTAACCTTGAGCATACATATGTTGCGACCGACTCGGCAGAGATAGCAAATATTATTAAAAAAGTCGGAGGGAAAGTAATATTCACGGATAGTGCTATCCCAACCGGTACTGACCGTACTTATGAAGCTTTTAAATTAATTCCAAATAATCAAAACATTAATTACATAGTTAATGTACAGGGAGATATGCCTTTTATTGAACCTAGCTCTATTTTGAAAATTATAGAATATTTAAAAAACAGCGAATACGATATTGTTACACCGGTAGTAAAGGTAGATAGGGAATCAGTGGAAGCTACTAGTAATGTTACCGTAGCGGTTGACCCGGCGGGGCAAGCATTGTATTTTTCGCGTAGTCTTATTCCAAACGGTGCAGAAGAATTTTTATATCATGTAGGCATGTATGGTTTTCGCAAAAACGCTTTAGAAAAATTTGTATCTCTGAAGCCAACTTTTTTAGAAAAAACAGAACGTTTAGAACAACTACGTTTCCTTGAAAACGGCATGACTATAGGTACATGTTTAGTTGAGAATGTTCCTATTTCCGTAGATACGGAAGAAGACTTAAAAAAAGCAGTAAAATTTTACGAAAATATTAGTAAACTAGGTTTATAATAAATAATGGTACGTTTTATTTTTTTGTTACCGGCGTCGTTGTTTCATCACTCGGTAAAGGTCTAATGGCAGCATCTCTTGCTATGCTATTACAAGCGAAAGGATTTAAAGTTTGCATACGAAAACTAGACCCTTATCTTAACGTCGACCCTGGGACTATGAATCCTCACGAACATGGGGAAGTATATGTAACGGATGACGGAGCAGAAACCGATCTAGATCTTGGACATTATGAACGTTTTACCGGAGTTTCCTCGTGCAAGTTTGATAGCATCACGACAGGAACAATATACTCAAAATTACTTAAAGATGAACGTTTAGGAAATTA
Organism: Candidatus Rickettsia kedanie; assembly: GCF_045865205.1. Classification (NCBI taxonomy): domain Bacteria; kingdom Pseudomonadati; phylum Pseudomonadota; class Alphaproteobacteria; order Rickettsiales; family Rickettsiaceae; genus Rickettsia; species Candidatus Rickettsia kedanie. The sequence goes on from NZ_BAABMM010000034.1 coordinate 91,768, forward strand.
CACCGGTGTTACCGTGCAAATCATCCCGCATGTTACAAATATAATAAAAGATTTATACTTTTAAACACCAAGGGTTTTGATTTTATTATTTGTGAAATAGGCGGTACAGTCGGTGATATTGAAGGTCTAACGTTTTTTGAAGCTATAAGGCAAATCGGTAACAAATTAAAAAGCGCACATTGCTTATTTATTCATTTAACATTATTACCTTATATTAAAACCACTTGTGAATTCAAAACAAAACCTACCCAACACTCAGTTAAAGAATTACGTGCTATAGGTATTACACCTAATATACTAGTCTGTCGTGCAGAACGTAACATTTCAAAAAGCAAAATAGATAAAAATAGCTTTATTTTGTAATATAGAATCTGAGTATGTTATTCCGGCAATAGATCAAAAAAATATATATTTAGTACCGATTGCGTATCATAATTCAGGTCTTGACAATAAAGTATTAAAATTTTTTAATATTAATGTCGTACCGTCTAAATTAGATAAATGGTATGATATAATTGGTAGACTCAAAGATTCTAATTCAAAAGTAAGAATCGCTATAATAGCTAAATATCATAAATTAAAAGATGCTTATAAATCAGTAATCGAGGCACTTGATCATGCAGGTATTTATTACAAATACAAAATTGATTTAGTATGGATAAATGCTGAAAATCTAACTGAAGAGAATATTAATAAAAAATTGTTAAATATAGACGGGCTTTTAGTACCAGGCGGATTTGGAGAACGGGCAACTAAAGGAAAAATTACAGCAACAACATATGCTCGCACTAATAACATACCTTTTTTTTGGAATATGTTTCGGTATGCAACTTGCAACGATCGAAATAGCTCAGAACTTAATCGGTATTAAAGATGCAGTAACGGAAGAATTTAAAGTAGCCGGTACAAAAATTATTAAGAAAATAAATAAAAACTATGAAGACTCAAACATAACAATTGAAAATGTAAAAAAGACTATGAGGCTCGGCTCTTATCCTTGTAGTTTGGTTGCAAGTACCATTGCAGCTAATGCTTATAAAAGCCTTGAAATAAATGAGAGACATCGTCATAGATATAAATTTAATAATGAATTTCAAAATATTTTTGAAAAAAATGGAGTAGTATTTAGCGGTTTTTTAAAAGATGAAGAGACTGTAGAAATAATTGAACTACCGGTACTTCGTTGGTTCGTAGCAGTACAATTTCATCCAGAATTTAAATCTAAACCTTTTGAAGCTCATCCGTTATTTATTCAGTTTATTAACGCAGCGATTAAGTATAACAAATGTAATTAACAATAATATATGAGACTATAATAAAAAATCTTGACATAGTTTTTATTATAGTCTAGGCTCCATAAAAAATAATATAGCCAGACAGTTTTTGAAAATGTTATGTTTTTGTAAGACTTAAAGCCTTAATATGTCATTCCCATGGGTATCAACTCAAGAGGAGTCTCACTCTATGTCATGCACGCAAGAAGGAATGACATATAATACAAACTATCCGGTACTAAAAAATAAGCTCATAGTAAACCAATGGATGCCGTGGATTCTAACTTCACAATTTTGAATAAAGCCAGAAACAGTAAATTTAGGCATATAGTATGGCCGATTAGATCGTATGAATTAACCAAGTTTATCCCGATGGCTTTACTAATGTTTTTTATTCTACTTAATCAAAACTTAGTTCGTAGTATTAAAGATAGTTTTGTTGTTACCTTAATTAGCTCGGAAGTATTGAGTTTTATCAAACTTTGGGGCGAAATGCCGATGGGAATTTTATTTGTTATTCTTTATTCTAAACTCTGTAATATTATGACAACAGAGCAAGTTTTTAGGATCATTACCGGTACTTTTTTATTTTTCTTCGCAACTTTTGGTTTTATTTTATTTCCGTACAGAGATTTTTTTCATCCTGATCCTGCATTAATTAAGCACTATATCACTGTTCTTCCTCACTTAAAATGGTTTTTAATAATTTTGGGACAGTGGAGTTTAGTATTATTTTATATTATGGGAGAATTATGGCCAGTTATAGTCTTTACTCTTTTATATTGGCAGCTTGCAAATAAAATTACTAAAGTCGAAGAAGCACCAAGATTTTACTCATTTTTTACTTTATTCGGACAAACGAATTTACTCATCTCAGGAACCGTAATTATTTATTTTGCTAAGAGTGAGCATTTCTTATTACCTTTATTTTCTCATCTAAACGATACAAACGAAATACTTTTAAAATCATTTATTACGGTTATTTTAATATCCGGATTAATTTGTCTAGCTCTTCATAAACTTATTGATAAATCAGTTGTAGAAGCAGACAAAAATATTAAATTTAAAAACCAAAGAACGGATATATTAAAATTAAGCTTGATCGAAAGTGCAAAAGTGATATTAACTTCTAGATATCTCGGTTTTATTTGTCTTCTTGTAATGTCTTATTCTATGAGTATTAGCCTCATAGAAGGATTATGGATGTCACAAGTAAAACAACTCTATCCTGCTACAAAGGATTTTATATCCTATCACGGTGAAGTATTTTTTTGGACGGGAGTACTCACGTTAGTTAGTGCGTTTTTAGGCAGTAGTTTAATTAGAATATGCGGCTGGTTTTGGGGAGCTATTATAACACCGATTATGATGTTTGGAGCAGGCGTTATGTTCTTTTCATTCACGGTTTTTGAAAATCACCTAGGAAATATCGTAAATACTCTCGGCTATGGTGCACCGCTTGTCGTTATAGTTTTTATCGGCGGACTTTGGCATGTACTTTCTAAATCCGTAAAATATTCACTTTTCGATGCTACTAAAGAAATGGTATATATTCCGCTCGATAGTGAAATGAAGACTAAAGGTAAAGCTGCTGTTGATGTTATAGGTACTAAAATCGGTAAATCAATAGGTGCTATTATTCAATTCATATCCTTTAGTATTTTCCCGCACGCTGTACATAACGACATAGCCGGTTTATTGATGTTTAGTTTTATTATCATATGTCTATTATGGCTATATGGCGTGAAAGTTTTATCGGAACACTATAATAAGATGATAAAACGTTGATAATTTTGTGGATCATCCTGCAAGACAAGTCGTCATTGCAAGCGGTCTTGTTGCGTAGATTAATTTTACCTCTATCACCCCGTGGTAAAGCCGGTGTTGTTGCATGGATCAGTTTTACCTCTGTATCCCGTGATTTGACCACGGGATACAGTTAAAAATACTAAAATTATTAGTATTTTTTATTGTTTTTATGGACCCCGTGGTCGAGCCACGGGGTGACACAGTAGGTTTTACCGGTCTACGCAACAATGCCTCCTCGCAATGATAAGAAAACCAATCCACGCAGGAATGAAATCAAACCATACAACAAGGTCAGCTTAACTACTAGGGACAATCGTGAAATCGATCCACGTAATAGTTGATCAAACTACTGTATTTTGAGCATCTTCTCCTATTAATCCTTGATCAAGTAAATCAAAAGCCTCATCCAAGCACTTATATAATGCATTTTCTTGAGCTACTTCCGAATAATCTTCGATTAACCCTAGATTTTGACAAGTAGTAACAAGTTTAGCTTTTAAACTATCACTCTCTTGAGTTTCAATATAATTGAATATTATTTTTGAAACAGCTTGGCTACTATCCTTTGCTTTTTCATATTTATTTTTTAAAGTTCTGTAATCTGTCAACATATACTCTTAACGTCTCTACTTCTTTACTTTGATATATTAAGCCCTTTATTTTTCAATTCGTTTTATTAACCGCTCTGCCTCTTTATGCGGTTCTTTACATTGTCTTACTAAGTTTGCTTTTGTAAAATTAGTATTAGCATTATTATACATTAATCGTGAAAGAATCATTTTATTTTCTACTGAGTTACAGCCACAGTAATATAATACTTCACCCATCTGTTTATAGTCATTCACCTTAGCACCCTATTCAAGTAACATTTTGGCTTTTTCAAAATTACCTGTAACCTCTAAAGCAGTATAACCATTCTCATCTTGTATATTAGGATCAATATTTTTTTGAAGTAACTCTTTAAGGTCTGCTCAGTCAGTTACATGATGTAGAGTACTTTTGTTTTCTGGGCTGTCTACCGTATCAAAGCTTACATCTTTACTGTTCTTACTATTAAGGCTATTGTTAATACTAACGCATAAATCGTGCAACACATCTGGAACGGTTTTACATTCTGTTGTATTACTCCCCTTGCCCACACAAGATTTAAAAACATTTATTAACTTAGAAATTTTATGCCTAGTGATCTTCTGTTTTTTAGTTATTTTATTAAAATTCCATGTTTCATGGTATTTTCGACTCGGCATTCTATTAATCTATTTTAATAACGTCAATGTGAATGGTTAATTTTTATGAATTAACCATTTAACAATATAATTTAAAAATTCTTTTTTCTTGAATCTATTTGTAATATAGTAATAAGCATATTTAATATTTGTAGAGAGAGTAATGACAACAAATCCAAAAATCTCATTAATAGGTAGCGGTAACATAGGTGCTACGCTTGCTCACTTAATTAGCCTTAGAGAACTCGGTGATATCGTATTATTTGATGTGGCTGAAGGAGTACCACAAGGAAAAGCATTGGATCTCATGCAAGCCGGTACAATAGCCGGGTCTGATATCAAAATAAAAGGCACAAACGACTATAAAGATATTGAAGGGTCTGATGCAATAATTATTACTGCCGGTTTACCAAGGAAACCAGGGATGAGTAGAGACGATTTAATTAGCATTAATACCGGTATTATGAAAAATGTTGCAGAGAATGTTAAAAAATACGCTCCTGATGCTTTTGTAATAGTAATTACCAATCCGCTTGATGTTATGGTATATGTCATGCTTAAAGCAAGCGGATTACCTCATAATAAAGTCATAGGTATGGCAGGCGTACTTGACTCATCAAGATTTAATCTTTTTCTTGCCGAAGAGTTTAAAGTATCGGTTAGCAATGTTAATAGCACAGTTCTCGGCGGTCATGGTAATGCTATGGTACCTCTTGCAAGATATTCTACAATATCAGGCATACCGATACCTGACTTGATAAAAATGGGCTTATCAAGTAATGAAAATATTGAAAAAATAATCGATCGTACTAGAAACGGCGGCGGCGATATTGTTGCATTACTTAAAACAGGTTCTGCTTATTATGCCCCCGCAGCCTCAGCAATAGAAATGCTTGCAGCATATTTAAAAGATAAACGTCAAATTCTAACTTGCGCCGCTTATTTACAAGGTGAATATGGGGTTAATGATTTATATGTCGGAGTACCTATTATTATAGGTAAAGAAGGTGTCATAAAAGTAGTAGAACTACAATTAACTAAAGAAGAAAAAGCATTATTCGACAAATCAGTTGAGGGAGTTAAAAAACTCATTGAGACGATAAAATAAATGATAACATTATATTATTGAAGCACAAACGCAACAAGATTTACAATATTGAATTAATACTAATTATTAGTATTGTTAATTTAACATAAATGGTATTACATTTTAGTGTATTTTTATTAATAGAAGGAAATTATGAAACATAAGAATGAATTAGATCGGCTAATAAGAAATCTTTATTTAATAAAAAATACTAATTTAAATAATATTTTAGACACAGATAAACTAGCTATAACACGTATAACTAATTTTATAGAAGCTCTAATAAATAAAATAGACCCTAGAAAGCCTGGACCGTATGTTTCTCAGCAACAAGCTAACTTCAAAGTAGCAAATGATAACAATATACAAGGTGCTAGTAAAGAAATTTATTTAAAAAATCTACCTATTAGTATTGGTAAAGTTGAAGGTTTTAAAGAAGATGAAAAAGGTAAAAAAACAAAGGCTCAACTTGATGTCCTAATATCCCCTTCAGATTTTTTAGAATTATTAAGACTAAGTAATGCATTACCGGTCACTAATGAGCAAGGACTAGAAATAAAGAGCAATATGAATCTATTGCAATTGATGGAAGCAATTGTTCAGAAAGTAGGGGAAAAGAGCTTAAATATACAGCAAGATAAAAAAGTACTTACCTCGCAAGAAAATGAACAAGCTATAACACGTGGTCAACAAAAACTAGAGCTTAGCCTTAAAGAAGAAATAATAAAGTTAAGAGAAGCAGTTCAAGAAACAATCAAAAATCCAACTAATAATGAAGAATTTAATAAGACATCAAAAGAAATTTTAGATTTGATTAATAATATCAACTCTCATCAACCATCTAGATTACAGGCAGCTAGAAATAAAATCCTGAGTAGCGGAGGAAGCCCTAATACTAAAAATACAAAAATAGAAGAATTTTTTCTTAAACAACATGAATGGGATAAATTTCAAGAATTAAGAGAAAGATTACAAAAAATAAAAGAACCTAAAGAAAAATTAGATGAAATAAAAAATTTTTATGATGTGATTAATTCATTAGATAAAAATATCATTCTAAGAGCAATGCAAGAGAAACAAAAAGTGCAACAAGCTTCCAATCAAAAAGCACAAGAGATTATAAGAAGTAAATTTTTATACCTTGATAATGCCGGAGATTTTTCAGACGGTTTACAAAATTTATTTGAAGAGTTTAAAAATCAAGAAGAGAAAGGAGAAAAAGAATTGATAGAAGCGTCTAAAAAGATACTCAGCAAAAGTATATCAGTAAATAAAAATTACTTCCGTAATACTAATAATTCAAGTGAATTAGATTTGCAATATAAGATGTTATTAATAGATCATGCAGATAATATCTCGCAAAATATAAAGGAGGCGCTAGTCTTATATGCCGGAAGTAATAACAATAACCAGATTGATATATTATCTGAAGAATTAGCAAATAAATTTAAAAATATATCAAATTTAATAAGGCAAAATGAATCAGTACTACAGAAAGAAACACGTAAATCTTCTCCTTCTTTAGAAACTATACCTGAAGATTCTATACCTAAGTTATCACCGGCAATAGTACATTCCTCCACAGCACTTTTTGTAAAACTAGAAAACTCATTCAATGAACTAGAACAATTTACTGATAAAATATTAATAGATGCCGGCAAATCTTATGTACAACAGGCAAATATTAATCCTAAATCTAATAATGTTTCTAGATCTTCTTCTGTTGATTCAGGAATCGGTTCAAGTCAAGAAGCATTATCTACCACATTTGGAAAAAGCGGCTCTACTAATTTAATTGAAGCTCTTGATTTAGCACAAGCGAAAATTTTATCAAATTCAAATACAACAAAAGATAAGTTAACGGCAACAAAAGAATTACAAAAATCTATCAAACAAAAAGAAGTAAGTAATGAAAGACTTACTCAAGAAGAAATAGATAATATTTATAAAACACTAGGTATATTTGAAGACATTCAGGAATATGAAAAGAGCGAAAATTCACGTGATCCTCGTTTGTTAAATAAAAACCACTATAAGCTAACTGATCCTCGTGAGGAGCGTAGAAGCGATAATATCGCTTTAGAGTGGGATGATCCCGGAATGCTAACTACTGATACTGCTTTAGAGTGGGATGGCACCGGAATGCTACCTCCTTCCCAAAATAGTACCGTTTTAGATAAATTAAAAGAAGCAGTAGATGATTATATATCTGAGCTACAAAATGAAAAACTATCTATAGATACATCACCGCAACATGTTAATATTGATAATGTATTACCTAAAATACGTAACTTGTTTAATGATAAATTAGCTAAAGATACATCTCCAATGCAGGAAGCAATACCGACTCCTCCTGCTCTTTCCTGGAATACTCATCCTATATTCGGTGATACAATAAAGTTCTTAAAGAGATTTAAAGAAGAGATAGATAAATTCCCACAAGATTACACTAAAGCTTCTACCATACCTCTATATTTAAGTAATGTTACTAGAAATTTAGGAAGAAGCGAATTTTTAGCAAGTATGGTATCGACTGCTCAAAAAGATGAGAGAATGAAGGATATATTAGATAAGCTTCAAAAAATTTCTACTAATTGTAGTACGATAAGTAATAGTGATGATAAGTTTAATAAAGAGATTAAAGAATCTTTTGTAGAAATTAATACCACATTAAAAAATATAATAGAATATAAAGGACCCAAAATAGAATATTTAAATTCCAATATAGAAAAAGTTCATAAAAATTTGTCTAGTTTAGAATCTTTTACTTATGAATTATCTAAAAATATATCTCTGAAACACATTAAGCAATCAACCCAAGAGCAGCCTACAATATCTACAGGAGCAGTTACCGGTATAAAAGATAGAATAGCAAAATTTGAAGCAGACTCTTATAGCAAAATCAAAAAATACTGGACAGAAGAAAAGAAACAGACTGTAGAAAAACAACATGAAAATACTCAATCTGACTATATAACTACTAAGAAAAATTTTGAGTTTGAAAATCGAGGTAAAGAAATTAAAGAGAATAGCACCCAAAATTTAATAAACAAATTTGAAAAAGGCTTTGATAGTAAAATAACAAGATACTGGACATCACCGGAAGAATGGGATAAATGGGAGGAAGAAAAACAAAAAGGTACAGGGAAAGAGAATGAACTAATAAGACCTCGTACAAAATTTGCAATAGAACATTCTAAGCAAGCTCAATCTAAAGATAATGCACCTAAAAGGCAAACTAAGAGTTATATAGAAGCTAGTGAAGATACACATATAAAAGAAGGCAATACAAAAAGCTTAAAAGACAAATTTGAAAACTTAGCAAAAGAAGCGAAGCAAATTGGGACACAAGCACAGCAAAGCTCCAAATCTTCAAGTAGCCCTAGCATAAAACCTACAAGTCGCAGTAAAGACGGAAGAGTTATCTAAGAAAATTGATGTTATTCTTGTTTTTGAGTCTGTTGCATAGCTCATTTATGTCATCCAGCAAAAATAATAAAAAATACTAATAATTTGAGTATTTTTAACTGGATCCTGTGGTTAAGCCACGAGATGACAGCGATGAAATTGAGCCATGCAATAAAACCTTTAGTCGCTCGCAATGACGATTTAGTATTCATGCAAGGATAACATCTTACGTAAAACTAACACTGTACTCATTAATATTATAAGCAAAAATATGAACCAGCTTAAAGTTAGAGATAGTGACTTAAAATTTTGCCACAATAACATACTAAAGAAAGGAGTAGTTGAGGATAGAATAATACCTCCAAAAGAATGGGATAGACTATAAAGCCTCATTTTAATATTAGTCTTAAACAAAGATTGAACAATAATTTGTAGCGGTACTGCATAAAATGCTGCAAGCCCTATTAATATAACGGGACAGAGAATATTAAATATTTGTTTATATAACATTATTTGCATTCCTAAAGCAACAATAATGCTAGCAAATACAGTCCATGTAATCTGTTTTAAAGGGTTTATTTTATCAGCAAGCAGCCCTGCAAAAACGGCTGATATTCCATAGGTAGTAGTAAGAGCTATATTCATAAATCTTATTTCAGGATGATTTACAAAAGCTATTTTTGTTAAAAAAACTCCCAAGAAAATTACTAAAAAGTGATACACTCCTCCAATAGCACCGTTTATTAGTAATGCTATTATAAAGGATAGTTTATTATCTTTTATAATTTGCCGAGCGTCATTTAGAAAGCTTAATACAAGCGAATTTTGCGAAATGCGTCTGTGCTCACGTACTTTTATACACTTCGCAGACTCTTCCTTAAATTCATCTTGTCTAAATCTTTCTAAATTTAGCTCTATATTACTTTTATAATATAAAAATTCTCTACTTTCTTTAAAAAAATTTCTCATCAAAATAGCAAATAAACCAAATATTGCACCGATAAAGAAATTTAAACGCCATAAATACCAGATACTAGCATTACTAGCGTAATAATAAGCTATAGCCGCAAGTAATGCACCTATTTGGCTACAGCATGCAACTATTCCTATATTTAAATTTTTCCGATTATCTCCTGTTTTTTCAGCTACATAAATTTTTATTCCGTCAACTTCTCCGGCAAGGCTTGCTAAAAAAAACATTCGACATAATGTTAATATTACCATAGCAAAAATACCTATCATCTCCAGGGAAGGAAGAATAGCAATTAATCCGGTAGAAATGCTACTCATAAACATTGATATCTTAATAGATTTAATACGCCCATATTTATCTCCGATAAATCCAAAAATTAAAGACCCTAAAGGTCGCACTATAACGGCTGCACTAAGAATGGCAAAAAAACCAAGTAGTTGTTTATCCTGCTCTATATTAGGTAAGAAATTTTGTGCAAGAATACTAGCCGATAAACCGAATAGAGCATAATCATAATAACGGATAATCGTTGTAAAAAATGCAACTAAAAAAGCTGAATTAGACATATAATATTTTCTTTTGGTGACAACATCATATTATACAAACTCTTTAGGCTGTATGAAAGAAAATTAATTTCATATATTTTACTATTGTAGTTTTAATTATACTATTTTTTCGATATTCAATTTTTAACCATTTTAAAAATATGCACTTAGAATACAAATGAGCAAATTCTTGCAATAATATTCTTGAGCTACTACCCTTAAATACTGCACAATTTTGCTAAGTGTTATTTGCGGTCTATACGAGATAAACATATGAACATGATCACAAGCTACTTTGCCTAAAATTATATGTACTTCATGTTCCATACAAATCCGCCTCAATAAATCTCTAGCTCTCTCCGCTACCTTTCTCGTTAATACCCTCTTTCTATACTTTGGTATCCATATAATGTGTACTTTCAAATCATACTGGCTATGGCTACTTTTTCTATAACTCCTCATATCTCTTTATAAATTAGTTGCCAAGGTAACTTCATTATATCTTCCCTTCGCCTTTAGGCGAAGGGATTTCTCATCCCCGATAGGGACATTAAAGAGAAAAGATACAATACGGCATTAATAAAATTATTTGATCGAATTCATAATGTGCAAACTTTTGGAGTTAAATCACCTGAGAAAGCTAGAACATTTATTAAAGAGACTTTAATAAATTTTCTTTTGGTCGCTGCTAATATAAATTATAAACTAGAACGAGAATTTGCTGAATTATGCCTAAAAATTTTTAATATAGAACCTGAAAGACAAAAAACTTTTTCTAATAATAACTCTCTGCTTCCTCATCTAACTTTATAAAATGATTTACTCCTAATGTATAACCAATTAGAATTGGAATAATAAAGAATAATAATCCCCAGTGATTAAAATAATCTATTAAGTAAATTGTGCCAAAAGAAGAAACTACAAACATTAAAGCTCTTGATAAAGCAAATATAAAACTGCCGCTAAAACGTTTTAATACCGGAAATCTTGCATAAAACACTGCACCTGCCGGAAACACAGTAGTAGGGGCAAATACTGCAATAAATAATTGGAATAAAAGTAATTCTATAGTATTTGAAATATTGTTTAGTAAGATAGGAGACATAATAGCTACAATAGAGTATTTTACAAACCAAATAAGTAATAATTATTGTACTTATTAATTCTGTACCACAAACAATAAAATTTTGATGAATTACCTGAGCAGCACTGTAATTAAATGAATTTTTTAGCATATTACCGCAATAAATATAAACAATATAAAACCATAATGGGGCTCCACAATGTATAAAAAAGAAAGCTATTGCTGTTGGTTTATTAATTTTTTCACTCCAAATAGGGCTTGATTTTAGCCTATTACTATCTATCCCCGCTTGTGCTACAGTTTTCTTTATTCGTCTTTTTGCATCAATGAAATCCGAAGTCTCGCTAAGATTTGTCCTTGCAATAGCACCAACTATAGCAATAGCTGCTCCAAACCAAAATACAATACACCAATCAAGTCCAAAAGAAGTAACAAGTGTTCCCACCGCCAATGCTACGGTTGCACCTAAAGTTACAAAAACAACAAGCGAAGCCACGACTCAATAACGTTGAGGAATTTTGGTCATTTCGGTTAGATAAAGCTCAGCACCTACTACCCCCCCATAGAGGACATCCCCTAAGCGATACGACACGCAGTTACTACAAAAGTTGCCGTAATACCAATTTCGGCATAAGTTTTTAAATTAGCCATTATTAAGACAACAAAGCGACATTAAAAAAGTTGTAATAATGACCGTTGCCTTACGACCTATAGTATCTCCTATCCAACCGAATATTAAAGCACCGATAGGTCTAAATACATATGTTGAACAATATGCAATGGCAGAATATAGAGAAGCAGCTCGTGCATCGGCTTCAGGAAAAAATAGCTAATTAAGAAGTACCTCCATGTGTACATAGAGCATGAGATCAAAATATTCAAGAAATGTACCTATCGATAGTAGCCCTATTGCTTCTTTTTGATTACGGGCTAAACTCTTGTGCTCTTTTGCGTAACTTAACATACTTTTTTGCAAATTAGTTAAAATTAATAAAGAATTATACTGTTTTATATAAAAATAAAAGTCAATTTAAAAAATTAGATTTTATAGAATTGCTAACTAAAGACCAGTATTGTAATGAGCTGAGCTTGTTGCGTGGTGCAATTTTACCTCTGTCATACCGTGGCTTGACCACGGGATCCAGTTAAAAATACTAAAATTATTAGTATTTTTTATTGTTTTTATGGACCCCGTGGTCAAGCGAACTAGGTGACACAGTAGATTTTACCGATCCACGCAATAATGTCTAATGAGCTGAACGACTGAAAGGAGCGTATCAATCTAAAAAAATAATAATAAAAAATTCTAGTTTATAGAATTTTTAACTAGATTGCTTAGTCAATATACTTTGTAATTTCTTTGCAATAGCGTTAATTTATTAAATAATCTATCTTTATTTAGCAATGCCAATAAATTTCTAATTTAATACTTGCAATTTATCTTATAATTACTTATATTCAGATTCGCTTAGATTAAAAAACACTAAGGCATTTTATATGTAATTAATTTTGATCCCCTTAAACTTTTTACATTAAAACGCCGTATTAGAGGGTATCGGTAAATAAATTTTAATTAGTAATTAAAGAGCTTTTTTAGCGAAAATTCATAAGATTTTTGAAAGGATATTATCAATATTTCAAAAAAATCTTATAATTTGCCGCAAAGAAGAATTAAATTATCGGTTAAAATTTATTTACTGATGTCCTCATATTTAAGCGGGTGTAGCTCAGGGGTAGAGCGCTACCTTGCCAAGGTCGAAGTCGAGGGTTCGAATCCCTTCACCCGCTCCAGTGATTTTGCCCGTTTTATGTCATTCCTGCGTGGCGTTGTTGCGTGGAAACCAAAACCGTCATTACGAGGAATGAAGCGGCGCAGCAATCCAGAAAAAGATTAAAAAATTCTGTAAATCAGAATTTTTTACTGGATTGCTTCGTTGAATTACTACGTAATTCTTCTCGCAATGATGGACAATCAGTCCAAGCAACAACGTTCTTTCGCAAATAACATCAGTAAGTTTATCATAAATTCAATCTTTCAAACCATATTTTTTCTTAATATCTTCTAATGACATTACTTCTTCTCCTTTTTCTATACGAGACAAAGCAATTAATAAATCCGCTTTTTCTTCTATATAATTTTTTATATCGGCGATTTTAGTTGTCATCAATATAATTAGTTTTTGATTATTTAATACTAGCACGAACTATAATTAACTTATACATTATTTATTTTACCCTTGCATTAAAGCTATTAGGTAGCTATTTTTATTTTATTGCAACAATTAGGAAATTACCATTGCAACAATTAGGAAATTACATATGTCAGCAAATACGCAAGATAATCAGGCAAATAATAACGACACTATAGAGATAAAGGCAACTGAGGTAGTGCCTGTAGAAACAAATTCTCTACAATCGGGGTTAACAAGCTTAATACCGATGGTTTTAATTTTTGCCGTATTTTACTTCTTATTATTACGTCCACAAGAAAAACGACGCAAAGAAATAAAGAAATTAGTAAGTGAAGTTAAAAAAGGCGAAGAAGTTCTAACAAATAGCGGCATTTACGGTATTCTGACTAAAGTAAGTAAAAATGACAATAAGGTTGAAATCGAAATAGCTAAAGACGTACGTATTAAAGCTTTAAAAAGTGCTATTATCGATATAACTAGTCGTACAAAAGAAGTAGCAGTAAAAAAAGAAAATAACAAAAAAGATAAGAAGGTAAACGGTGCAAAATCTTCCTAAGTGGAAAATTTTTCTTGCAATTATATGTACGGTTTTTGCGGTTATTTGTGCCTTACCTAATTTTATGCAGGTAAACTCTAAGTTTCTGCCTCATGATTCAGTAAATTTAGGGCTTGACCTTAGAGGAGGAGCCCATTTATTACTCGATGTTGATTTTGATACCTACTTAAATGATTCAATGGAAAATCTTACTGATACTTTACGCAAAAATTTTCGCGAGGATAAAATCGGCTATAAAAATCTATTAGTTAGACAAAATAACATTCAATTAGAAGTAAGATCACCTGAGGAATTAAAACCTTTAAAGAAAATAATTAATAAAATCGATCCGGAAATTATCGCTGAAGTAAATAAAAATAAAATAAAGCTTCGCTACAGCGAATCTAGATTAAATGACTTACTTAATAAGGTAGTAGACCAATCTATTGAGATCGTTCGCATGAGAGTGGATAGTACTGGCACTAAAGAGCCAACACTACAGAAGCAAGGCGATAAGCATATATTACTGCAAGTTCCCGGCGAAGAAAATCCCTTTTACCTGAAGAATCTATTAGGGAAAACTGCAAAACTAACTTTTCATTTAGTTGATGAAAATGCCAATATCGAAGAAGCGGTCAAAGGGCATGTCCCGGTAGGTTCAATGCTGGTTAAGGGAGATAGCGAAAGTCATGGGGAGTATTATGTAGTTATAAAGAAAAAAGTTGTTTTGGGTGGGGATCAGCTTACAACCGCTTCAGCTTCTTTTGACCAAAATTCACAAGCGGTAGTTGCCTTTTCTTTCAATAATTTAGGTAGTAAAATATTCGGTGAAATAACCAAAAATAATACCGGTAAACGCCTTGCTATAGTTTTAGACAATAAATTACTAAGTGCTCCAACGATAAACGGAGCGATTATGGGCGGAAGCGGTATAATAACAGGAAATTTTACCGTTGAGTCGGCAAATGAACTTGCACTATTATTGCGGGCCGGTTCGCTCCCTGCCCCACTTAAAATTATTGAAGAGAGAAGTATAGGTCCAAATTTAGGTGCTGACTCTATAGAGTCGGGCAAAAAGGCATGGCTTATAGGATTTATAGCAGTTTGTATATTTATGGTTTGGTCTTACGGCGTACTTGGTTTATTCGCCAATATAGCCTTAAGCCTTGCATTGTTATATATTCTAGCTTTACTTTCACTTTTCCAAGCTACTTTAACTCTGCCGGGAATTGCAGGAATAATACTAACTATGGGGATGGCTGTTGATGCTAATGTATTGATTTACGAAAGGATTAAGGAGGAACTGCATAAAGGTGTTTCTAATCTTTATGCCATTAGAACCGGTTTTGAATCTGCGTTTGCTACTATCCTTGATTCTAACTTAACTACTTTAATTGTTGCTTTTTTACTTTATATATTCGGAGTCGGGGCAATAAAAGGTTTTGCCGTTGCATTAACGATCGGGATTATATCTTCAATGTTTTCGGCAATTATCATTACTAAATTGTTAATAGATATTTGGGTAAAATATTTTAAACCTAAAAAATTAGGTTTGGTGTAAAAGAGTAGACTTGGTGGTAGTCGTAGTTTTAACGTCATTGCGAGGAAAAACTGACGTTGTTGCATGGCTCATTTATGTCATTCCAACAAAACCTACAAGTGAGCTAGGATGACAACGAAAAAATGGGTAATATTTTATGAAAATGCAATCAAATGTTATAAAAATAATTATCGTAATTAGCTTATTAATAGGAGTAGGAGCACTATATTTGTTGTTATCTTTAAGCACGCCTGAAAAACCACTTGCCGGTCAAGTTAATATCTATGAAGATAACATAAAAATCGGCGGTGATTTTGAACTAATAGACCAAAATGGAGAGATATTTAATAGTGACAAGTTGAAAGACAACTTAAGCCTCATTTACTTTGGATTTACTAGTTGTCCTGATATATGCCCAACCTCTCTAAATAAAATGACGGAGATTGTAGAAATGTTAAATAAACATAAAATAGATATTCTACCTATTTTTATCACTATTGATCCAAAACGTGATACACCTGAAGTGCTTAAAGAATATTTAAAACATTTTCATCCGAAATTTATAGGTCTTACCGGTAACGAACAGCAAATAAAAGATGTAACTGATAAATTCAAGGTTTTCTATGCTCGTGTAAATGGTGATGATGACGACCCGAACTATATGATTGATCATTCATCTTTTACCTATTTAATCGATGCAAACGGAAAATATCTAAAACATTTCTATTTAGATTCTTCACCTAAGGACATTATGGAGTTTTTGAGAAATGAATAATTATATATCGGTAGCGTATTTATTGACCTTCTTAACCTTAGCCATACTGTTAATCGTAAGTTTTTTAAATTACAAGTCATTGCAAAATAAACAGAACTTTAATGCAAAAGAGAGTAAGAAATAGATTAATAACAATAATTATTTGTTTCTGCTCAGCTGCTCTCGGAATTAGTATAATACTTTACAATTTAGAGAAAAATATAGTATTTTTTTTGCCGCCGTCAAAAATTAATGAAATAGAAGAAGGCAAAGAGTTAAGAGTAGGCGGGCTTGTTAAAATAGGCTCAATAAATAAAATTGCTGCTGATAAGATAAGTTTTGTTATTACCGATAATATTAAGGATTTAGAGATATTATATCAAGGAGTCCTCCCTGCCCTATTTCGTGAAGGACAAGGAATTATTGCCATAGGGCAATTATCGGACAGGAAATTTATAGCAAGGCAATTACTTGCAAAGCATGATGAGAATTACAGACCTCCGAGTTAAAACACTCGGTGTCGTACCGTGGCTTGACCACGGTATCCATAAAAACAACTTAAAACACAAGTTGTTTTTATATTTTTAACTGGATGCCGTGGTCAAGCCACGGCATGACAAAAACAAAACAAAAAACATGTTTATAGATAAAATCAAAGCAAAAGCAAATAATGACGAAATAAACGTAATTATCGAAATTCCGATGAATAGCGGTCCAATCAAATACGAATTTGACAAAGAATCAGGAGCGGTTTTTGTTGATCGCTTTATGCAAACTACCATGCGCTATCCGTGTAATTACGGCTTTATTCCTCATACTCTTTCAAATGACGGTGATCCGGTAGACGTACTTGTCGTAGCTCATCATCCGGTAGTGCCTGGGTCGGTTATAAAATGCCGAGCAGTCGGCGCATTAATGATGGAAGACGAATCAGGACTCGATGAGAAGATTATCGCAGTACCAACCTCTAAACTCGATATTACTTTCGATCATATTAAAGAACTAGATGATTTATGTGAAATGCTAAAGAAACGTATCGTGCATTTCTTTGAGCATTATAAAGATTTAGAAAAAGGTAAATGGGTTAAAGTTAACGGATGGGGAAATAAAGCAAAAGCAGAAGCTTTAATCAATGAAGGAATAGATAGGGTTAGTTAGAGGTACGGCAGTTCTGTCATACCGTGGCTTGATCACGGTATCCAGTAAAACATATAAAAATTTATTTTTATATGTTTATTCTATCAAACTATGTACTGTCGGTAATAACGTTGAGATTATTTTTTCTGGATCCCGTAGACAAGCTATGGTATGATAGAGGTAGAACTAATCCACGCACACAATATATCCTTACAATAACGTATCTATAAAAAAACAGTAATATTAATAAAACAGTGACATTATTTCGTTCAGGAGTCGTAGTAGCTTTTTTTACACTAATTTCTCGTATATTCGGGCTTGTGCGTGAACAATTTATCGCATCATTATTTGGCGCTACGCCTATGGGTGATAGCATTAATGTTGCTTTTAAACTACCGAATCTATTTAGAAGAATTTTTGCAGAAGGGGCATTATCAAGCGTATTCATTCCTATTTATAATGAAAAAATGCTTATTTCTAAGAAAGCCGCTAATAATTTTTCAGGCGAGGTATTTACCCTTCTACTTCTGACATTAATAGTAATAATAGCATTAATGCAAATCTTCATGCCACAATTAATGTTGTTTATTGCTCCTGGATTTCACGGTCAAAAAGAAAAATTTGAGCTTACGGTATTCTTATGCCGAATTACAATACCTTATTTAATATTTGTTTCATTAACAGCTCTACTTGGCGGAATATTAAACTCTGTAAAGAAATTTGCAGCCTTTGCTTTTTCACCGGTTATTTTAAGTGTATGCGTAATAATTTTTACTTTAACATTTGATAATTATATAGAGTCTACTACCTCAATTAGCTTATCTTTAATAATTGCCGGAATATTACAAGTTTCTTTTATGTTTGTCTGTGTAAAAAGATCGGATTTAAACTTTCCAATAATTTTTAACCCAAGCGATCCCTATGTAAAAAAGCTTTTGATTAATATAGGACCGGTAACTATTAGCTCCGGCGTACAGCAATTAAATCTTTTCATATCCCAATCTATTGCTAGCTTTATTGAAGGTGCTATTTCTATATTATCTTATGCCGACCGGATATATCAATTTCCTTTATCGATAATAGGTACTAGCTTTTCTACTATATTGCTACCTGAGCTGTCAAAAATCTATAAATCAAATGATATAGTAGCTGCAACAAAAATACAGAATAACGCTATTAGAGTGGGGCTATTATTATCACTGCCTGCAACATTCGGTATTATAATTCTATCTAATCCGATTATTAATATAATTTATGAAAGAGGAGTATTCACGCCTCAAGATACTACAAATACAGCCGAGGCTATTTCTGCATTTGCACTCGGACTTCCTGCTTTTATTTTGGCAAAAATTTTAACTCCTATTTTTTATGCTAACGGAGATACTAAAATACCGCTCAAAATAACCTTATTTTCAATCATAATTAATACCGGTATGAATCTATTATTAATGGATTCTTTGAAACATATCGGTATTGCAGTCGGTACATCTATTGCAGCTTGGTATAATCTAGGTTTATTATATAGCTATACTACAAAACAAAATAAGCTTCATATAGAAGCAGGTATAAAACTTTTTTGCGGTAAAATTTTGTTATGCTGTACATTAATGTCTATTATAATTGCTTTAATAAAACATTATTATTTAGAATATTTTTATTCGGAATATTTACTGATTAAGGTCTGTATGCTAGGTAGTACAATCGCAGTTGGAATGGGAGCATTTTTCGGCACAGCATATTTATTAAAAGTGGTCAATTATGATAATAACAAAAAATAAATCAAATTATCAGGATTTGCTAAAAACCTTAGCTATTATAGCCATGAGCATTGATCATGTGGGTTTATATCTATATCCTGAATTAACGGTTATGCGAATTATAGGTCGCACGGCTATGCCGATATTGTGCTTTTTTGCCGGTTATAATTTTCATGATAAGCCAAAAACTAGAATAATAATATGTGGAGTTTTGCTACAAATATATACTACTGTACTATTTAAACAGTTTCTTACTACACATATTCTAATCTCTATCTATCTAGGGCAATGGTATATTTATTATTTTCGTAATTCTTTAACTCGCTTTTTCTATAGCGGTTATTGCCATGTAGTTATAATGGTAATATTGTGGTATATTAGCTGGGCTTTGATTGATTACGGGACTCTTGTGATTGCTATAATGATACTTGGATTTATTGCAAAACATGAGCAGGTAAATCTAAAACTTTGCGGTTTTGTAGCAATTTTTGCTTCCCTAGTGCATTCGACTCTTTTTACTCTTGCGATTCCCTTTAGTGATTTTAATGTTTCAAATACTGACTTAATTTTAAACCTCACTTTTTTAACAATTACTTACATATTAATGATCTTAAGCTATTACTCACAAAAAATACCAATAAATCTCAAATGGATAAGTCGTAATGTTATATATATATATTGTATACAAATTATAGTCTTACAATTCATATTCATCTATAAATACACATATGGTTTTAAAAATTGGTAGATAAACATTAATAATTAGTGGCAGCGTAATTTAGTTAATATTAATATATTTAAATAAATTGATAATTAAATATATTAATATAATAGATCGCTTAATTTTGGATAATGCACAATATAAAGAGCAATTTAGAAAAAATAAACTATTTAAAATTAAGTTAGATAGTACCCTACGAAAAAATAAATTTCTTAAACATTTTTGGATTTGTTCAGACGCATTTCAAAAAATGGTATTAGCAAGAGTAGTGTTTTCTGAAACAAAAGAATTTAAACAACTTGCATGGGAGCATCTTACCGATGAATTTAGACATAATATAGAATTATCCCAAAATCTAGAAAATGGTGAAGAAGTTACAGATTCTATTTTTGAAGCCTTAGGTTCTTGGTTTACACTAAAAATGATGATTCTTGGAGATAGTGAGCAAGCTGTTCTTGTCCATTTAGTAATAGAGTCTTGCGCTACTATATTCTATGAAACACTAGGATCAATATTTTTAAATCATAAGTCAGTAAAACATTTCAAAACACATATGCATCTTGATCCTGAACATGAACACATGAGAATAGATTTATTAAAACAAATAAATATTAATGATTCTTCTTTACTCACTATGCAAAAAAAAGGCTGGGATATGATTGACGCTCTGTTTACTAGGCTTGCGGAAATTACACAGGACTAATTGGATAATAGGATATCAGTAAATAAATTTTAACCGAATATTATAAATAGCAAAAATAAAAACTAATTAATTGACATTTAAAGTCATTATATGTATATCACTAAGACTTATTTATATATTAAAAATTTTTAATATATAAGCTATACGAATTTTAAATAATATTAATGGATTAAGTTATACCAAATACTCCGCGTACTAACAGCAACACCAAAAAGTATTTTTAGTAAACTTACTTATAAATAAGATTTAGCTACTACTATACGTGCTTATAATGCTGTAAATATACCTCTAGATGAAGCTTTCAAAACTTCATTACAAAATAATTCTTACAAAACTGTAAAACTACTACTTTCATCGGGTCAACTTAATCTTAATTGGACACCGAAGGAAATTCAGTTTTAATGAATATACTTCAATCACAAAATACTCCTCTACTAAAAAATTATTTTAGCAAGGCAAAAGCAGAAACTGATTTTAAATTATTTCCTTTAATACCTAATAATAGCGGTCATACAATTTATGAGATTGCTGCAGTAGCAGACAGTAAAAAAATTTCAAAAATTCTTTATAATAAAATAGCAAAGCTTCATGATCTTAATAAAATAGGAGTTCAATCATTAAAGGACATGAATTCGTCTTATTATATACTTTATCCTAATAACCTAGATACTCCATATGAGATGGAATTAAATGGAAAAATACTGTTACCAACAGCACAGAATAAAAACATAATACAATACTAATAGCGTTAGTATTAGTATTTGGTACAGCCACTAGTGTACGAACGTTGCCAAATCGTCATTGGTAATCCAGAAAAATAAGTAAAAAAATTCTGTAAATCAGAATTTTTTTACTGGATTGCTTTGTCAAAATCTTCAATTTTTCCTTGCAATGACGAAAATCATTAAACCTAAATCAACGCACTTACTTGCGATTTGGCGAAAAGCTTTATCTGAAAGTTAACAAAATTTAAATTACCTTTTGAACCTATTTCCGCAAATTTATGAGCTTTAAGTAATAGATCATAATCTTCTGCCAAATCAGCAAAGAAAAACTCCATTTCACCGCTTTGTTTTACTCCTAAAACCTCACCGCTACCTCGAAGTTTTAAATCCTGCTCAGCGATATAAAACCCATCATTAGTTTGTTTCATTATTTCAAACCTACCTCGTGCAACTTTTCCAAGCCTTTTAGGATTATAGAGCAATATACAATATGACTGCAAAGAGCCTCGCCCTACTCTACCTCTAAGCTGATGAAGCTGAGCGAGACTAAATCTCTCAGCGTTTTCAATAATGATCAAGGTTGCTTCAGGCACGTCTATTCCGACTTCAATAACAGTTGTTGCAACTAATATCTTAATTTCACCTTCCTTAAACTGTTTCATTATTTGGTCTTTCTGCTCGTTCTTCATCTTACCGTGAATAATACCGGTATAACCTTGATATATATTTTCGATAGAGTTAAAACGATTCATCACATCCATTAATAAACTATCCTCTTGCTTCTCCTCCATTGTCATCCCGTGTCTCCTCCACGGGATCCAGTCTTTTTTAATTTTTTTCTGGATACCGCGGTCAAGCCGCGGTATGACATCATGGGATGGACTCTGCTCTATCAATGGACAAATCCAATATACCCGCTCACCTGCCATAAGCTTCTTATTTATCGCTTCGATAATATGTTCTATCTTATTAACTGACATGGTATTTGTAGCGATAGGCAAACGATTTTTTGGCTTACCCATTAGCTTTGAGATACTCATATCACCAAACATAGTAAGGGCAAGACTCCGAGGAATCGGCGTTGCGGTCATAACTAAAACATCGGGATTTACTCCTTTATTTATCAGGTTCAAACGCTGCTGTACCCCAAATCTATGCTGCTCATCGATCACTATATAACCTAGCTTCTTAAAGCTTACTTTCACTTGAAATAAAGCATGAGTACCGACTAATATATCAATCTCGCCGTTTTCGAGCTGCTGCATGATATTTTTTCGCGCTGCCCCAAGGATTTTACCGGTAAGTAACGCAATTCTTATATTAGTATTTTTTAAAGCTTTAACACAAAACTCATAATGCTGATTGGCAAGCAAATCGGTTGGAGCCATAAGCGTTGCTTGAAATCCAGCTTTTACCACATTTACCATCGTCAGCAAAGCTACCAAAGTTTTACCGGAGCCAACATCACCTTGCAGTAATCTCATCATTGCTACTTTATCGCTTTGCTCAAACTCTATTTCTTCTATGACTTGCTTTTGGTATGGCGTTAACTCAAACCCTAACTCATTTAATATATTTGCTTGAATAGCTACAGCTTTCAGGTAAATATTACCTTGTCTTCTACTTATTTGCGTACGTACATTAAAAAGAGATATTTGATTGGCGATTAGTTCTTTGGCTGCTAGTTGTTTTTTGACCGACTCAGTGTCATACCTACTAGATTTTTCCGGTGTCATCCCACGACTTGATCGCAGGATCCAGTCTTTTTTTATGTTTTTCTGGATACCGTGGTCAAGCCACGGTATGACAACCTCGCTTACATGCAAAACCTTCAAACTCTGCAATACTTCATCCAAATATTCCTTCACTTCTTTATCTTCCACCACTTGACACTTCTCTTCAAATATCTCTATTGCTTTTATGATATATGAATATAGCTGCTTGTTACTAAGCAAGTATGTCAGGGAATAAATCGGCTCTATTTCTTTTGCGCGTTTAGGATTCGTAATAAATTCAGGATGCGAAATCTGCAAATAATGATCAAAAAATTGTACTTTACCGCTAATAATATGCTTTGTTCCGACTTTCAGCTTATTAAAAATAAACGGTGGTGGTTTATGAAAAAACACTAATAACAAAGCACCGGTATCATGGCTAGCCGTAATTTTTAAAGGCTGATTACTTTTTTTCGGTAAATTAACACTCTCAATTACAATTTCCGTTTGGATTATTTCCCCGTCTCTGACTTCCGTTAAATTGGGCAATAATATTTTATTTTGGTATGAAACAGGTAGATAAAATAATAAATCACGAATATTATTAATACCGAGCCTCTTAAGAGCAGATACGTTATCTTCACGTATATTGATGAACGTTCTTATAGAAGAAAATAAAAATTTTTCTAGAATAGTTAGCATATATTTTAAAGAATCTAAAACATATATTCTAAATTATTTTGCTAAGAAAATTAATAAGAATTTTTAGTTTACCTGATTATATTTGTTTGCTATTTTATAAAACAAATTAAATAGAGGTTAATATGTTTACTAATCCACAAGAAATTTATATACTGTAGAAGATTTAAAAAAATTAATGTTTGAAATGACTAATGTTATTGATATACCAAGTATACAGCCTAACTTCAATATAATATTAGATGAAAAAAGTCTTATAAAATCGCTAAACTTGATCCTATCATCTCCCTAGTTTTTCTTACTAAGATATGTTTACCCTCAGAACAACCGCACTCCTCTATTATATACAAAGCTTTAACAGATTGTATCCAATCTCAAGAAATAACAGGGGTTTACACTTTATTATTACTCCGCTTAACAGGTAATGACATTAAAGATGATAATAAATACCTTTATAAAGGAATAAAAACAGGAAATATAAAAATAGTAGATAATCTTTTACGCTACATGAATTTAGATCAAGAAGCACTTAATATAGCTATGGATCAAGGTGGAGTAATTAAAGATTTTATATGTCAAAAAAATACAAAACTCTACCATAGTGAATTTTCTCAGAATTATCTTACCGGCGAAACACAAGTAGATATTACAGGGGATTCAGAAAGTCATTCGGAATAAATATAGTTACATTGATACTAAAGTCGTTATTGCGAGGAAAGTACACATTAATTGACGAAGCAATCCAGTAAAATGCATAGCATTTTTATTATTTTTACTGGATTACCACGCTGCTTTTAGTCGCTCGCAATGACGGAGCGATATCCACGCGCGCAATGCCGCTTCACAATGATGTTTTTTGCAATGCTTATAAAGCTAATTTTAACCCTGCTCTAAGAATAGCTGAGGATTTCAAAGGCATACCTTCTAGAAACCCCGCTGTTTTGTACCCGCCTGAGCCAACTATCTTAAATGTTTCATTTAAGCTAAGCTCAAAATTAACTGCCCCAAGTCCACCTTGTTTACAGTTCTCTTTTAAAGGAGTAGCGGTTAACATTTTAGGCTGATTCCAAAATGCCGTTTCTAAACCTAAACCACCAAAATCGAATTCGATTAATTTATTTGCTTTAACTCCAACACCGTAAGATTTAAATTTCTGATGTTTGCCGTAATTAATATTAACTTGAATATATTTATTATCAACAACAAAATGGTTAACTAAACCACGCTCTAAACCGTATGGAGCAAGTATCGCTCTAGTCGCAGGTAAATATTTTACTTCTCCCAACTCAAACATTGGAATATTATTAAGATCTTGATTCATTATAAATGAATATCCTGAATAGAATAAAAACGGATCAAATAAATCTAAATAAGCATATGAACGAATTTTATTTTTAGTAATATAATTTTTACCGTATATGGAGTTAATCGCTTTTACATATGCATTTATATCATTACCGTCTTTATCTTTACCGTCAAACTTAGTACTAAAAATATAGCTTGCTTGATCTAGTCTTGTCCATAAATAACCTATACCGTAAGTAGGGTTCATTTTGTTACTTGTCATATATCTATCTTTAATATTTTCAGATAACAAATAGCTTGCTTGAATCCCACCTGTATCTATAGCAATTTGCTTATGAACGTGCAAAGCATTAAAATCTTTAACTTTAAAATATGTTGTACCCTTAAAAGGATCTACTTCATATTTTGTTACTTTTAAATCACATTCTCTTGCTCTTGCTCCATGACCTCCTATTTCATGATTACCTACCATAATCCAAGATGTAGCAGTAAATCTTGTAATATAACTTAAGATATTCATAGCTATATTATCTGAATCAGCAAATATAGCATCATCTAATTGACGGTAACCTTCAATCAATGACATAGCAGCATCGCTACTCGCTCTTGAGGACATATCTTTATCATAAGTAACTATATAGCTATAATTTTTTTTAGAATTTTCTTGAATTGTCATATCGTCATCAATATTTGATGTAGTTGCTAATACTGTTGATGAATACAAAAAACAAACCGCAATAGTTAAATTTAATTTATTTAATTTCATAGTATCATTAATTTTTATTAATCATAAGTAATTATAATATATACTCTTTTAAATTTGTAAAGTATTTTTTTAACATACCAAACTTGTGTATGTCCTTGACTTCTTTTGAAAATCCTCCTAATTTCTTAAAATAATAGATATTAAATAATTTAAAATTTATGAATAAAATCTATCCTTTGGCTGAAGCTGCTCTTGAAGGACTTCTTTATGACGGCATGACCATCATGTCAGGCGGATTCGGTCTATGTGGTATTCCTGAAAATCTAATAAATGCACTTCTTAAAAGCAACATTCAAAATTTAACTATTATAAGCAATAATTGCGGTGTTGATAATTTCGGACTTGGGCTTCTTCTTCAAACTAAACAAATAAAAAAATGATTTCTTCCTATGTCGGAGAAAATAAGATTTTTGAGCAACAATATCTTGATAAAGTACTTGAGCTTGAATTAAACCCGCAAGGAACTTTAGCTGAACGAATTAGAGCAACGTGCATGGGCATTCCGGCTTTTTATACTAAAACAGGTATAGGTACAATAGTTGAAGAAGGTAAAGAAACAAAGGAGTTTAACGGCGAAAAATATATAATGGAAACAGCACTTCAAGCTGACCTTGCTATTATTAAAGGCTTTAAAGCCGATAAAAGCGGCAACGTAATTTACAATAAAACTGTAAGAAACTTTAATGCAGTCATGGCAGGAGCAGCCAAAATCACAATTTGCGAAGTAGAAGAAATAGTCGATATAGGAGAGCTAGAACCTGATAATATTCATACACCTAATATTTTCATACAGCGATTAATAGTAGGTGAGAAATATGAAAAACGTATTGAACAATTAACTGTTAGAGACAAATAAATATGCCTTGGACTAAAGAACAAATGTGCAAAATAACCGCAGAAGAGCTTAAAGACGGGTCATATGTCAACGTTGGTATAGGTATCCCTACTCCTGTTACAAACTATATACCTCAAGGAATGAATGTAATATTTCAAAGCGAGAACGGTATGCTTGGTATGGGACCGTTTCCTTGCAGGAGAGGAAGATCCTGATTTAATTAATGCCGGTAAACAAACTATCAAGGCTCTACCTAAAAGTAGCTATTTTGATAGTACCTTTTCATTTGGGATGTGATTCGAGGTTCGCATGTCGATTTAACTATTTTAGGTGCTATGCAAGTCTCACAAAAAGGCGATCTTGCCAACTGGACTATTCCAGGTAAAATGGTTAAAGGTATGGTAGGAGCTATGGATTTAGTCGCTAACACCAAAAGAGTAGTGATTATAATGGCACATCAAAAGAGTAGTGATTATAATGGCACATAACGCAAAAGACGGCGGTACTAAATTATTAAAAGAATGCAGTGCCATTAACAGGCAAAAAGTAGTTAACATAATCATTACCGATCTTGGAATCTTTGATATTGATAAAGATGAAATGGTATTAGTTAGAAAGGCTGACGATGTTACTATTGAGGCGCTAAAGTCTAAAACTGAAGCCGCGTTTATTGTAGGCTTATAGGAGAGGTGTGGTTAGTATGGACCGGTTCATGTCATTCCCGCGTAGGCGGGAATCCAGTACTTTAAAGCTTGTTAACAGCTTGATTTAATCTCGCTTTATGATAGATTCCGCCTACGCGGGCATGACATAGGAAGCCTGCGGGTAACACCATTAAAAGCAAAATGAATTGTAATATTTATATAGAGAATAAAATGGTTAAAGTAGCTATCGTATATTATAGTGGATATAGTCATACTGCAAAAGTAGCTGAAGAACTACACAAGAGCGTAAAAGAAGCAGGAGCAAATGTTTCTATTATACAAATAAATAAGGACAAACCTGATAATATCGATTGGGATTTATTAGACAATGCCGATACTATTATTTTTGGAGTTCCAACCTATATGGGTAGTTTAGCCGGATCATTTAAAATATTTATGGAAGCTACCTCAACTAGATGGACACAACAAAAATGGCAAGATAAAATAGCTGCAGCTTTTACTAATGCTGCTTCTTATTCAGGCGATAAGTTATGCAGTATTCAACAGCTATTTCACTGCACTATTCAGCATTGTATGACTTGGGTCGGGTAAGCTGAAAGTTCACCAAATTTTGCCGATCATGAGATGCCTGATCCTGATAAAATTAACCGCCTTGGTAGCTGGTCAGGACTTATGACTCAATCTAACCATAAATCTTCCCCTAATATTGCTCCTAGCCAAGGCGATCTAAAAACTGCTAATTTATTTGGTAAAAGAATAGTTGAAGTAACTAAGAAGTTTAAATGGTAGACCCCGAATCGTCATTGTGCAGAAATTGCATAGCAATTGACGAAGCAATCCAGTAAAAAATTCTTATTTACAAAATTTTTTTAATTATTTTCTGGATTGCCACGTCGCCTACGGCTCCTCGCAATGACGGCTTAGGTATCCACACAACAAAGCATACTTAAAGATTAACTTCTAACAAATGGTGTTTTTTGTGAACTCCTATTACTTTGAATCTTTTGAGCATGCGTAGTCCTTTTAGCATCTAGTTCTCCTCGAGTTTTTAGAGCCTTTGGTTTATTGCTATTAACACTAATACCACTATGGTGACCACTATCGCTTTCACTTTCACTACTGCTACTATCACTCACTTCCACAGCAATTCTGCGTGCTAAAATTGATGCAATTTCAGTAGGTTTATTAACAGGCTTACTATGAGGATGTGCAACCGGTTTTCCTGTATTAGGATCAAATGCAACTTTTCTTAGATTTTTTGGTCCTGCTATTTCTCTCATTAAATCAGAAGTATCTATAGAAGGGCGTGGTTGATTTTTCGGTTTTTTAACCGTAGTAACTCCCACAGGCTTAGATAATGCCTCAGTCTGAGCCGGAGCCATAGTAGGCATAGGCGGTGGTGGCGGGGGTGATGGAATATGATTTTGTGATAAAGGAGGAGGCGGTGTTATATTATTTTCCAAAGGTTTAGCTATGGACAAGGTGGTCAAGATTGGCTCCTTTTTTGAAGTCATATGATTTGCAAGATTACTGACTATCTTTTTTAACTCCTCATTGTCAGGTAACTTTGCAATTACATCATTAATATTTCTTTCCTTATTTTCAATTAATTCCTCAAATTTATGCTTCGTTTTATATAATTGTTCATCAATCTTTCTAATTGTTCTAGTATTACTTTCTTTGTTTTTCGCTAAAACCTGCTCATTATTATTTACAAAAACATTTTTAATATTTTGCCAAATATTATTTAATTTTTCAAAAAATGTATAAGGTATTTCTTCTCTAATTTCAGCAACCTGTTTTTGTATTTCTTTAAGTTCTGTGATATTAGAATTCTCGGATATTAAATTTTGGATGTTTTGTTTTGTAGCATTTAAAGCATTATATTGTTTCTCTAGTTCTTCAGCCTTAATGAATTGTAAAGGATTTGTCATATGTAGAGCTGAGAATCTTTCAGGTTTGCTCTTATAGCTAAAATATACTTCTGATAATCTTTCTCTTTGCTCTTTAGATAAATCTTGCTTTGTTAAATCCTTAAAATTTTTTTCGATTTCTTCTTGTAATGCTTGCTTTAAAGGTACAGCTTTTTCCGCTATATTATATATCTTATTATCAATACTTTTTAATACTTTGTTATTATATTTTATCGTTTCATTTGTTAACTGTTCTTCACTTTTTACAAAAATATACTTTACTTTAGAAACTGTTTTTACAAGTCTTTTAAACCAAGGCAACGATCTATTATGTTCTTTTTCTAGTGCTTTAGTTTGATTTTGTATTTCGATTAAACCTTGCAACTTCTTATTTTGTGTGCATAATTCATTTACTTGGCTTAATATAGCATTTAAAGTATTATTTTCTTGTGCTAATAATTTATTTATATCTATTTCTTTAACCACACCATACACCTACTATAAATTAATGTAGGCATTATAGTAAATTTCTTGTACAAAAGCAAAGAGAATTTTAATTTATGTTATATTTAACGTAATTTTAATGATGATAAGCCTATAAGAGCGCATATAACTGAAATAATCCAAAATCTTATTATGACTTTTGATTCCGCCCAACCGTGTTTTTCAAAATGATGATGGAGCGGTGCCATTTTAAATATTCTTTTTCCTTTAGTAGCTTTAAAATAATATACCTGTAAAATAACAGATACCGTTTCAATAACAAACAAGCCGCCGACAATAGCTAAAACTATTTCATGCTTAGTAATGACGCTAATAATTCCAAGTACACCACCAAGACTTAAACTACCGGTATCGCCCATAAAAACTTCTGCCGGTTGTGCATTAAACCACAAAAATCCAAGACAGCTACCGACTAATCCCGCACACAATACTGTTAACTCCCCAGTATTAGGTATATAAGTTAACTGCAAGTAATACGAGTAAATTAGATTTCCTACTAAATAACTTATTAAAGCAAAAGAACCAGCAGTAAAAGCAATAGGAACGGTAGCAAGACCATCAAGCCCATCCGTTAGATTCACGGCATTAGAAGAGCCCACTATAACAAATATAGCAAAAACTATATAAAAATAACCAAGATCCAAACTTAAATTTTTAAAAAACGGTACGTTAAGTAAATGACTTGGATTTTTATCTAGATATTCTAGTAAAACACATATAATTAAGCTAATAATTCCTTGCAGTAAAAGCTTACTTTTGCCTCTTACCCCGTAATGGTTATTTTTAGTTACCTTAGCATAATCATCCATAAATCCTATAATACCGAAGCTAATAAAACCAAATAACGTAATCCAAATATATTTATTAGTTAAATCAGCAAGTAATAAAGTAGAAAGACTACTAGACAAAATAATCATAATACCTCCCATTGTCGGAGTACCTGCTTTTGTGTGATGCGATTCAGGTCCGTCTGAGCGTATAGGTTGACCGTTTTTTTGAAGCGATCGCAGAAATTTTATTAATATCGGACCCATTATAAAACTAAGGCTTAGAGTTATAATAATAGCAAGACCGCTACGAAAAGTAATATAGTGAAATAAATTAGCTATATGTGAATTATGAATGTGAGGAAGTAAAAGATTGTATAACATTTGTAGATTTAAATTAAAAAGTATATTTAAGGTATTATTGTATAGCTAGCAAAACGCACTCGATGTCATCCCGTGGCTTGATCGCGGTATCCAGCAAATAACTAAAAATACTAATATTATTAGTATTTTTCACTGGATACCGCGATCAAGCCACGGGATGACAACCATTGTACCAAACCACACAACATTAAAAATATTGTAGTGTATTTATTTATAATAATCAACAATCTTATCAAGTTTTATACCTCTTGAACCTTTTATTAAGATAAGCTCATTACCTTCAAATAAATCCGTAATATGTGTAATTAATTCATCAACATTTTTAAAGTATTTTTTAGCTATCTTGGAAGGAAGTAAATCATAAATATATTTAGTATTTATTCCTACTAAATAGATCTTAGAACAACCGACATCTAATATATAAGGCACTAATTCCTCATGTAACCGTTTAGAATTTTCCCCTAGCTCTAGCATATCGCCTATTATAGCGGTTTTATTCTCGGCCATTACTTGCTTTAAATATTCTAATGCAGCTTTCATTGACTTGGGACTTGCGTTATAGTAATCACAAATTACACGAGAATTTTGTATATTGATAATTTCCCCTCTTCCTTTAGTAGGATAAATATTTGCTAAGTGATTTGCAGCTATCTCTATATCTTTACCTAATATATCGATAATTAAAAGTACACCGGTATAATTTTTGGCAAAATGCCTAGGAATGAACGGTATAGTTATCTCTAAGGATTTATTATTGATCTTATATTTTAAGTAGACTTGCTCTCCTAGGTTTTCATATAAAACTAATTGTGCAGATGTATTATGCGATATGCCGAAGTTATATACCCTATCAATATAAAGGTTTTTTAATATCGATAATATTTTGCTATAACAATTAGTATCGGTATTAATAACAGCAATATCATTTTTGCTAAAATTTTCAAAAATCTCACATTTAGCTTCAGCTATCTCTTCAAGCGAGTTAAAAAACTCTAAATGAGCTTCCGAAATATTAGTAATCGCGGCAATATTCGGCTTTAATATTTGAACTAGTTCCCTTATCTCGCCTTTATGGTTCATACCAAGCTCAAAAATAGCATATTCCATATCATCAGCCATTGATGCAAGATTAATAAGTAACCCCAAATGGTTATTAAAGTTTCCTCTACCTGCAAAAACTAACGAAGCATGTTGTAATAATATTTTTAATGCTTCTTTAGTGGAAGTTTTACCGACACTACCAGTTATAGCTATAAATTTAGCTTTTGAATTCTCTCGTTTATATAGAGCCATTTTTTGTAGAGCTTTAAAACAATCATCGACTAAGATAATTTTATCTTTATCTGTTATCTCTACTTGCTTACTCACAATTACGGCTGCCGCCCCTTTATCTATAGCATCTAGAGCATAATCATGACCGTCTCTATTACCTTTAAGTGCTATAAATAAGTCACCTTTTTTAACATCTTGGGAGTTGAATTGTACCTCATTACAATTGATAGAATTAGAGATTGTTATACCAAGAGCAACACTTAAAGTTTTAGAGTTCCAGATCATATATTTTTGTTATTTATGTGTTGTTGTATGGCTTGTTTATGTCATTCCCGCATGGCATTGCCCACGTGGATGCCCAACCCGTCATTGCAAGCGACTGTAAGGAGCGTGGCAATCTCAGGATTTTGGCATGGGATTGCTGCGTCAATGCTTTGCCTTTCCTTGCAATAACGTTAGTTTCTCTACAATTTCAGCATCATTAAAAGGTAATTTCTTATCTCCTATAATTTGGTAATTTTCATGACCTTTGCCGGCAATTAATAAAATATCATCTTGTTTTAAATTATTTATACCATATTTAATAGCCTCTTCTCTATTTGCTATTTCCATATAATCCGCTTTCTCTATACATCTTATGATTTCGGCTCTGATCAGTTTTGGATCTTCATGACGTGGGTTGTCATCGGTAATTATTACGGTATCGGCAAGTGTTGTGGCTATTTGCCCCATAAGACTTCTCTTTGTTTTATCACGATTACCGCCGCAACCAAAAACTACGATTAGCTTACTATCACGTAATTTAATATTTTTCAGCTCTGTTAAAGCTTTTTCAAGAGCATCCGGAGTATGGGAATAATCAACGAAAATATTAGTGTTATCTATCCGTTCCATTCTGCCTTTTACCGGTTGAACTTGCGTTAGAATTTTAACTATTTTATTAAAATCAAATCCGATATAATGAATGCTAAGAGCGGCAATTAACAAATTGCTAGCCTGAAAACTACCGATTATAGAGGTATTAAAACTACATTCTCTACTATTAAATGCAAAATTAATATTTTGTCCTTTTAAAGAACCATTCATTTTAGTTATTTGTACATCAGCTTTTTTTCCAACAGTGATAAATTTAATATTATGGTTACGCAGATAATCTTTAATAAACTCTATTTCTTCTATATCAGAATTTAATATTGCAAGACCGCCTTGTAATAAATGCTCAGTAAATAATTTCAGTTTGGCTAATAAATAATTTTCTTTTGTATAGTGATAGTCTAGATGATCCTGACTAAAGCTAGTAAAACATGCGATATTTACTTTTATTTCCCCAAGTCTTGCTTGATTAAGACCCTGACTAGAAGCTTCAAAAGCTAAATATTCTATATTGTTTTCAGCTAAATTATGGGCAATTTTTCTAAAGCTTAAATAATCAAGTGTGGTTAATTCCGGTACATCATTTATAAGATTATCGCAGCCAAAAATCTCTACACCTATCGTGCCGATAGATGCGGCTTTTTTTCCAAGTAATGAATATGTTTGAGCTATATAGGACACTACCGAGCTTTTGCCGTTAGTACCGGTTACGGCTATCAAATTCTTTGGTTTCTTAGGATAAAAGATTTCTATAGCTTCATATAAAGCTGCTTGTACATCTTCTACGTAGATTATTTTATCTATAGTAACACTTTTTTCATTGTCCGTAATGACTAATGCTGCCGCCTGATTTAAAGCATCATTTATAAAATCATTTCCATCGACATTTTGTCCCTTAATCGCAAAAAAGACATCATTCTCCTTAACGGTTTTAGAATTAATTGACAAACCTTTTACTTTATATTGTTGAAATAATTGTTTTAGGTTATAAGACATGTTTATTATGTTAAAAAAAAATGTTACCGTCATTGCAAGAAGAATTACGCAGTAATTCGACGAAGCAATCCAGTAAAAAATTCTGTAAATCAGAATTTTTTTAATTATTTTTTTTGGATTGCCGCGTCGCTTCGCTCCTCGCAATGACGACCTAGGTATCGACGCAGGCAATGCAGAGCTAGGGATGACATCGAGTCTACGCCTCCGATAAATTCCAAAGTAACTGATTTGCCTCAGTAATTATATTTTTATCTACTAATTTCTTAATATATACTAATTTATTATCCGGTTTGATTTTTACCTGATTAGAGTAAGTACTAACGAATTTCAAAATTTTATCGGTCATATCGGCATTTTTATAAAATTTAATCACAAATCCGTTATCTCCTGAATCTAAATTCTCAATGTTTAACTTAAAGCATAATAGTTTTATTTTTACAATATCAAGTAAATTATTAAATTCAATCGGTAGTGAGCCGAATCTATCAATCATCTCATCTTTAAATTGCTCTACTTCTATCTCATTGCTTAAATTACCTATTCTTCTATATAGACCAAGTTTAAGGGCTGAATCGGATATATAATGATCGGGAATAAAGACGGATAATCCTAAATTAATAGTCGGGATAAATAGCTGTTCCGAGACAATCGGTTCATTTTTAAAAATAGCTATTTGTTCTTCCAGCATTTCTTGATAGAGTTCCGTACCTACTTCTTTAATTTGTCCTGATTGTTCTTCACCTATCAAATTACCGAAGCCCCGTAAATCCATATCATGACTTGCAATAGTAAAACCTGAGCCTAAAGCACAACTATTTTGTATGATCTCTAAACGTCTTAAGGAGTGTGATGTCATCTTTTTATAACTTGCTACCATTAGATAGGCATAGCCCCGTACTTTACCTCGACCTATCCGACCACGCAATTGATATAGCTGGCTAAGCCCCAGCATATCGGCTTTATGTATAATCATGGTATTTGCTTCAGCTATATCAATTCCTGATTCTATAATAGTAGTTGAGACTAGTATATCGAATTTACCGGCATAAAACTCGCTCATAACCTCATCAATTTTACTCGGGGTCATTTTTCCGTGAGCTATTTTATAGCTTAATTCCGGCACGATGTGTTTTAATTGTTTTTCGATATCCTCTATATCTTTAATTCTTGGAACTACATAAAAGCTTCTTCCACCTCTAAAATGTTCGCGTAATAATGCATCTCTTATAATAACGGAATCAAACGGCATAACCATCGTCCGAACTTCCAACCTGTTTAGAGGCGGCGTTGCAATAATACTAAGTTCTTTTAAACCGTTCATTGACATTTGCAGCGTTCGAGGAATCGGTGTTGCCGACATTGCAAGTACATGGGAAGAGGATTTTAGTGATTTAAGAAATTCTTTTTGACCAACACCGAAATGCTGTTCTTCATCGATTATTAACAATTTCAAATTAAAAAATTTTGTATTTGTATGTAATAAAGAGTGAGTGCCTACTATTATATTTATTTTACCACTTTCAAGTTCCGCTCTTATAATCTTTGCTTCTTTAGAACTAACAACACTAGATAATTGTTTGATATTTAAACCAAAACCCTTGAACCTTTCTATGAACCTTGAAAAATGTTGACTACATAAAATAGTCGTCGGTACAACGACAGCTACTTGAGGTAAATGTTCATTTAGAGATTTTGCTACCATAAAGACGGCACGCATTGCTACCTCTGTTTTACCAAACCCGACATCACCGCATATTAACCTATCCATTAACATACCGTTTCTTAGATCTTCTTTAATATCGTTTATAGCGGTTAACTGGTCTTCTGTTTCGCTGAAAGGAAAATTAGCACAAAATTTATCATATTCTTCAAGGTCAAATTCAACGGCAGCACTGCTATTAAGTTTCCTTTGAGCCGCTATTTGTATTAAATGCAGTGCTATCTCTTTTATACGATTTTTAAGTTTCGCCTTACTTCTTTGCCATGAGATGCTGCCAAGCTTAGCAAGCTCCGCATTATCATTACCGTATTTCTTTATTACCTCTATATTTTCAACCGGTATATATAATTTATCATTGCCGGCATATAAAATCTTTAAAAAATCATGCAGCTTGCCTTTGATTTCTAAAACTTCTAGCTTTAGAAACTGCCCTATCCCATGATCTTTGTGAACAACAAATTCGCCTTCAACTAAATTATCAAGCTCCAACAAAATATTTTTAAGTTTTTTGTTAGTGTTTGTAGGACTAGGCTTTTCTTCTAATAATTCACTAGCGGTAATAAATAAATATTCTTTCGTATAAAAGCTTTGATTTAAGGGAATTATCCCGACATTTATTACTGAAGCCTTAGCCTCATCTAATTTATTTATCTCATTATATTTATATTCATAATTTTGAATGATGCTTTTAAGTCTCTCAAGACCACTTAAAGAAGCTGCACTTATTACGGTTTTTTTAGAAGAATGAACTTTAATAATCTCTAATAATTTATCAAAAACCGTTTTCTTTTCTATAAAACTTGTAGCGGCTATATTTTCAATTAAGCTAGCTTGCTCTGAGTTTTCAAAAGTAAGTAGTATATTATTTTTTTGTTCTAGTAATTCCGTTATTTCAGAAGCGGTAAAATATAAGCTAGTCGGTGAAAGAGTGGGATAGAAACTATTAAATTTAAGTTTATTTGTCTCTGATCTTGCGAAATAAAAATCATTATAACTATGTTCAAACTCTAAAATGGCTTGTTTTGACAGATTATCGAATATGAAAATAGGATTGTTTAGGTAATCTACTAAACTAGAGCAGGAATCGTAAAATAACGGGAGTAATTGTTCATATCCTGGGAATTTTCTTCCAGATATTACCGCCTCATATAAAGGATTATCAGTATGATTAACTCCAAAATTTCGTAAGTAATTATTCTTAAAATTACCGATTGTTTCAGAATTTAAAACTATCTCATTTGCAGGACTAATCACAAGTTCCATACAAGATTTAGTTGAAATTTGCGTATCAATATCAAATTCTTTTATTGATTCAATATAATCCCAGCTAAAATTAATTCTATAAGCTTTAGGACCAGGCAATATTATATCAATGATTTCGCCTCTAACCGCAAATTCCCCAACATCGATGCTACTCGCATTTCTGGTAAAACTATTTTCTACTAGAAACATAGCAAGCTCATCCGTAGTAAATTTCATTTTAGGGGATAATTTCAAAAAATATTTAGACAAAAAATCTTTCGGCGGTAATTTGTTTAATAAGTTTGCTGCATGAGTGATGAGTAATTTACCGTTATTATTATTTGTTGTTAGCTTGGTTAATGTTTCTGCACGTCCCGATAAGATATTTGTATTTGGTGACGTATAGTCGTAAGGGATAGTATCATAGCTTGGAAAGTAATAAATATTTTCATTAGAAGAAAAAAATAAAGCTTGCTTGTATAATTGCAACGCCTCCTCTTCATTACTCACACTCAAGATAAAATCTTGCTTAAGATTCTTAGTAAAATTATCAATTACTAAGAAAGATTTGGCAGTCGTCGGAAATTTTTGTTGTAACATTCTACAGGAGTTTATATTTTTGCTATTTTGCGTAATTTATCAATTATTTCGGCATCTAGATAAGAAGGAGCAGAAGATTTATTATTAATCCAATTATAAAGGTCATTATCGTTTTGATCAAGTATTAAAGTATAGCCTTCAAGTTTTTTTTCATCCATTAAGGATAGGTACTTTTCGGCAAAGCTACCAAGTATATAATCCATTTCTTTGCAACCGCGATTTTTACTACGGTAAAAAAGTTTTTTTTGTAAAGAGTTTTTATTTAATTTATTCATCTATAACATCTTGCAAAATTTTTTTATAATAATATTATTAAAGTTATCAAGGTTCTATGAACAAAATTCTATGAACAAAATTTTAATTATTTATATTTTAAGGTATTTTTTAACGAGAATTAATAAGATTTTTACAGCAATAGTTGTTTCTATTTCAAAAAAAATCTTATAATTTCCAGCAAAAAAGAACTACAATAGATTATTTTAAATTTTGTTTATAGAGCCACCAAGATCATTTTAAAATGCTTTAATAATTAAGCACTCTAATAAATCCATTTTACATGGGTAAAATTCTATTAACTTTTATTATCAATAACAGCAAAAAAGCGTAAATATGTCGGTTCAAAATATCTGTTCTACAAAAGCTTATGATATACTAATTTCAAATGATAATGCTTTTCTTGTGGATGTTAGAACTAGAGCAGAGTGGCAACAAGTTGGGATACCTCATTTAGCTAATAAAAATAAGGTAATCTTTCTAAGCCTGCAATTGAATAAAGATTTTGAAGATAATTTTTTATCTATTATTAATGA
The DNA here is from genome assembly GCF_045865205.1 of Candidatus Rickettsia kedanie. Classification (NCBI taxonomy): domain Bacteria; kingdom Pseudomonadati; phylum Pseudomonadota; class Alphaproteobacteria; order Rickettsiales; family Rickettsiaceae; genus Rickettsia; species Candidatus Rickettsia kedanie. Next base: position 130,303 of record NZ_BAABMM010000034.1, read on the forward strand.
TAAAATAGGTGCAGCAATATTTTTTCTGTGTCGTTCAGGATATAGGTCATTTATTGCGGCAAATTTTATAGCTAATATTGGTTATAAAAATTGTTATAATATTAGTGACGGCTTTGAAGGAAATAATCAAGACAAAGGCTGGAAACAAAATAACTTACCGTGGCAGTTTTAAGTGAGTACTAATCAAATAATTTTAATGGATCAAGGTGATAATTATGTAAATGTCTGGAGTCACGTGGCTCAAGATCTTTACAATCATTACGGTGAAACTCTATATAATAGCTGGTTTAGTAAAGTCAATTTTATAGAGTCTTCATTAAATACCGTTATTCTTTGTGCCCCTACTAACTTTGTTAGAGATTGGATAAAATCCAAGTACTCTATGGTCATATTGCAACTATTTCAACATTATAATAATACCATTAAGTCGATTGACATAATTACTAAAGAGCTACCTGGAACAACCCAAACAGTTATAGAATTACCTACTAAGACTTTTGCCGATATCGGCAGTAGTGAACTTAATTCAGAAAATATCTTTTCAACCCTTGACGTACGTTTTACTTTCGATAATTTTGTGGTTGGAGCCCCAAATGAGCTAGCTTATGCAGCAGCAAGAGCTGTTGCGGAATCATCAGGTGCAGTTTCTGAATCTAATCCGCTTTTTCTATATGGCGGGGTTGGACTCGGTAAGACGCATTTAATGCATGCAATCGGTTGGTACATCAAGCAGAATAACCCAAGCCGCAAAGTAATATACATGTCGGCAGAAAAATTTATGTATCAGTTTGTTAAAGCTCTGCGCAACAAAGAAGTAATCTTGTTTAAAGAGAAATTCCGCTCGGTTGACGTGTTGATGATTGATGATATTCAATTTATTTGCGGTAAAGATAGTACGCAGGAAGAATTTTTCCACACTTTTAATACATTAATTGATAATAACCGTCAAATGGTTATTTCTTGTGATAGGTCGCCTTCAGATTTAGATAATATTGAAGATCGAATAAAATCTCGCCTTGGATGGGGCTTAGTTGCCGATGTTCATAGTACTACTTATGAACTGCGACTCGGTATTCTAGAATCTAAGATCGAGCAAATGAACGTTAAAATACCGAAAGACGTAATTGATTTTTTAGCATCTAAAATCGTTTCAAACGTTAGAGAACTTGAAGGAGCGTTAAATAAAGTGATAGCTCATTCTAATTTTACTTTAAAAGAGATTACGCTCGAAAATACACAAAATATTTTAAGAGATTTATTACGTTCTAATGAAAGAATAATTACCGTTGAAGATATTCAGAAAAAGGTAGCTAGCCGTTATAATATTAAATTATCCGATATGTCTTCGTCACGGAGATTACGAGAAGTTGCAAGACCGCGTCAAATAGCTATGTATCTTAGTAAAGCATTAACGCTAAAAAGTCTTGCAGATATCGGTAAAAAATTCGGTAAAAAAGACCACACGACGGTTATGCATGCTATTAAGAAAGTAGAAGAATTACTGGAAAACGATATAGAATTACGTGAAGAGATTAATTTGCTGATGAAAATATTGCAGAATTGAATGTCGTATCGTGCCACCGCTGTCATCCTAGCTAACTTGATTGCGGGATCCAATTAAAAAATACTAAAATTATTAGTATTTTAAGGTGTTCTGCTGGAGACCGTGGTCAAGCCACAGTATGACATTGAACAGGTTTTTCGATCCACGCAACAATACCTCCACAGGAATGACATAGATATATACCAAATGCTCTCAAAAAACGATTTAGTAAAAGAAATTTTTTCAAGATTATCCGGAAAGTACCAAATTAACAAAATTATAGATAATGATGGTTACGGTGAGGAGATGGCGTATTTTCTACCCGAAAGTTTAAATGAATTAATCTATAAAGAGGAATTACAAATTCACTATAACGACTACGATTATCAAATCCACGCTAATAAAAAATATAGATATATTTTTAAGAATAGTAATATTACAAAATATTTTACTGCTCCTGAAAATAGCTTATTTCATCGTTTAGATTTTATAGATAACTCAAGAGCTATAGGTAGCCATTTATGCGGCAGCGATGAATATAATGCTACCTATATATTTTTAAATCCTGACTCATTTTACCTAAATTATAAAATCTTTGGACCTCAAAAAAACTATAATATAATATTAATACTGTTTTTAATCGTATATAGTATTAGTATGTTCTCCCATTAGTTTAAAATATTCTTTCATACTATCGTCTATAGTAGTTGTTTCCACAGTTTGATTACTATAATCACCATTTTCATCATATATATCTTTTTTTTTAGAAGAAGAAAGTTTTAATCTCTTTTTAGACGAGGTAGGAGAAATAGTTTGATTAAATTTCAAGGTAATATCTTTTAATACTTCGTTATCTATAGATTTTTTCTTCAGTAATATATTCAGAGGCATCAATATCATACCATTCTTTTACTTTAGCACATAAAATTTGCAGAATTTCAGGTAATATTTTTTTGATTTCTTTCTTGAGAGATGCTTGTTTTTGAGCTAAAAACCCTTCAATATTTTTTAAGCTTTCAGTAAATTCCAAGTAGGTTATCTCAATTCAATCCTTTAAATCTCTTTAAAAATCCTTTTTTTCAAGAGATTTAGTTTTTGTAAGCTTTAAATTACGTTCTCCTATATTGTTTACTTTAATTAAAGCAGTTAAATTTTGGTCTAATGAATTTAATAAATCCGTAGGACAATGTTCTAGTTTATTAACTTGTTCTAAAAAATGTTTGATATCATTGATTGTTATATTATCCATTTTTTTGTAAAATTGCATTGAAGATAAGATGTCAAATATTCGTGCTATATTTGCTAATTTATAATTATTTAATTTTTCACTAAGCCATTCTATTAATATATTACCTTCTTTGATAAGTAATAGATCACCGTTTTGTACATTTGTAGTGTCATAATTCATAGAATAAGAATTTGGTAACACATATTCATAGTTTTTAATATGCCTCTTGTTTGAGCAACAGCATGCTCGGTAGACATAGGAAAAAACTCCTTATTTGATAAAAATATACTATTTTTGTCAATAAGTTCTAGAAACATCTGAGTTATAAATAAGGTTGTATTATTTCTATATATTTTAACTACAAATAATAAATATGTTAGCTTTTCAGCAAAATAGTTTAAATCACGCGGTAGCTCTTGTATAGTTTGTGAAGCTTCTTTATTTTTTATAACTTCAAATATACGTTCTATAATATTATTTTTATGTTCTAGCCTTTGATTAAATTAAGATAAGATTTCATCATATGTTCCAAAACCCGGTACATCTGTTTGTATATTACCGCTTTTGTAATGCATAACATGATTAGCTGTAAATGTTTTTTTCATAGTATTAGGGATATTACATATAGTAGAAGAATTATCATCCATACCATATAACATTACAGATTTTAGAGTAATCTTAGTTGTTTTAGTCAATGCTAACAACTCTTTAGAATTATTTATTGTAAAATTTAATGAGTTATTACTTATGCTTTTTAAGTTGATATTACTGTTTTGCAATTCTTGTAATAATACTTTCTTTGCATGCTAAGCAGTAATACCGTCTGCTAAAGCAAATATCTTAGGGAATATAGAGTGATTTGGATAAAATACACACTGTAATAGCTCTTGCTAATCCTTATCACTTATATTTTCTTTGTTATAATCTTTAAATAATTTATTAAAAGCAGTGTTTATAATTTGTAAGTTTTCTTGTAAAGACTCATTATCTACAGTTAATATTTCAGATTTAATTTTTTTATAAGTATTTCTAATAGCAGAATATTTAACAAATCTATCGGCTAAATTATGTAATATTAAACCAAGTCTAAGTTTTAATCCTTTAGAGGTACTAACATAACTAATATCAAGTATATTTCTTAATAAAAAATCAAGATGTTGGGGTGAGGTGTAATTTTCTTTGACTCTTCCTCAGAAGAGCTGTCTAAGATTTCGTATTTTAGTGTCATTATTTATAGTAGCATTAAGGTTTAATTATTTAAAATATATTGTTATAAAGTCGTTTAAATTATCTACAGCATCAGCGAGAGGCATTGCTTCACCTATATAAGGCAGATAATCTACATTAGCAACATGATCATTTTCAGATATTAAATCTTTAACATTCAAAATTACTCCAGTATTTCCCTCGAATAAATAAAAAAAATGCCAAAGCTTTAACTATTTCACCTTTTATAAGATGCTTAGATAATTCTTTTGTCCATAAGCAATTACATCTTTCAGTACTGTTTAACTAGTTAATTACTGAGGATTCCATTTTCTTTATTTCAGCTGCTAATAAATCTGGATTTACATCGCTATTACTAGGATTACTTAGCATATCTCATACCATTATAGTTATAATATTCACTATAGTTACAATTTTATTGTATAAGTGAAATTTTGTTAAGTTTATACAGATAAATTTATTGACAGTTATTAACTTTTGTTATACACTGCCGTACTATGTAAATCTTTACGGTATTGTTTATGATGGCAGACAAATTTTATAGAGTAGGTTCATTTTCCGGCGGTGGAATTAAAGGTATAGCTGACTTCGCGGTACTTATAGAAATCGAAGAGAGAACAGGAAAGTCTATTTCTGAACTATTCCCCATTATTACCGGTACTAGTGTCGGTGCTCTTATTGCTGCATTATTAACAATTCCGAAAGAACCAGGTTCAAACGAACCAAAATATAGTGCTAGAGAAGCCCTTGAGATATTTAAGTCAAGTGCATGTGATATATTTCCTGATACTTTCCTAGGTGCGGCTAAGCGGTACTTTACTCATAAATATAGTCAGAAGCCTTTAGAAAAATTATTAGAAAAATATTTAGGCGATAATAGGATGGATGATACTACTTCCCGCCTTATTATTCCAGTAGATGATTTGACTGCTAATGGTGGAGCATTAAAAATTTTTGACAGCTTTCACAGGCATAGCATTCATACGACGGTAAAAGACGTATTACTTGCAACGACAGCTGCACCTACATATTTTAAACCTATTAAGAATGAAGAGGCTGTGCCAGAATATAATTATGCTGCAGGTACTCCTTATGTATATGCAGATGGGGGACTCGATGCTAACAGGCCGGCACACATAGTTTTACAGTTGCTTAAAAAAGGTTATCTACATAAAGAGCAAAGTCATATACGCGAAGAGAAAATCCTCACACGTGAAGAGCAGAAAGAGATATTAGACAATACTATGGTTTGTGCATTCAATTTCAGTCATGACATCGAACCTACGAGTTCCATACCTAAAAGCAGCTTTGACGGGATAATAGGTTGGCTTTTAAAAGGAAAATTAGTCGACAGGATTATGCACAATATGGAAAATGCTTCCACTATCGAGGTTCGAAATGATTTACCCGGAGAAGATGAATTTTTTGAAATAAGATTACCTATGACTCGAGAGACTGCAAGTTTAGATGATGCAAGTCCTAAAAATATCCAAAAATTAGAAGAAATAGGACGTAAATATGTAGCAGAGAATAGCGAACAAATACAAAGATTATGTGATACTTTAATGGATAATTTAAATAAAGAACAAGCAGCTAATCAATCTATAGATTTAATAGATGAAGGCTTTGCAGAAGAAGAGAATATAGAAAACAACGAGGATGCAGTTAATACACCAATAGCTCAAGCTCTAGGTTCTAAAGATATAGAACCTGGAAAAGAAGAATTATTAGCAGGTATCAAGGAGTTTTTAAATCCATTTATTGAAAAAAATCCAGAAGCAAAAGCAGATATAGAGGTTTTTTTACACGAAATAAAAAATTGGACATTAGAAGAAATTGAAAATGGTATTGTTAGTTTTAAAGAAGCTAGCTTAAAATGGCAAGCCGAGCAGAATAGCCTTGATGTATCTAGTAGCTGTAGTATGGAAGCCTTAAAGGAACAGATAGACCTTGAAGGGATAGATGATGAGGTCTCAAACCATGAGATTTTAGCGTAATGATTTTTGGTATCTCTAACTTTCTTTATGTCATTCCTGTGTAGGCAGGAATCCAGAAAATAACTTCAATATTAATATAGAAGTTACATATTTGGTAAAATAAACCTAAAAAACAAGTTTTTTATAGGTTTTACTGGATTCCCGCCTACACAGGAATGACATAAAACGAGTCACACGGGCAACGCTCACAGCTGCTCATAATAACGATTCCTATCTTTAATCAGGCACGCCTGACTTTTTCTTATATAAAATCCAAATACAGTAAAATGCAGCAGCAGAGCTAATACTTAAAACGAAGCATAATAAAGCAAAATTGCTTATCGTTTCGCTGTGTATTTTATAGAAACCAAATAAGTTACGGCAACGATCACTACGTAGTATAGCGCACCAAATATAGATCCTGCCGTACTTGTTACTTTAGCATAATCCTCCAGTGCATAACGAAGCATCATCGGGATAAGTAGATTATGCCCAACCATATGAATCATCATCGGTGCAAATACCATAGCGATTGCAAGACTATGACTTGCTGAAACAACTTCCAATATAAAAGCATTTACCACAAATAATATACAGCCACATAGACTAAATATAAATCCTAAACCCATAACTTTTTTATCGTGTACATGGCGTTTTTTTATTAAATATCCTCCTAAAAACCCTCCAAAGATAGCGGTAAAAGATAACAAAAACGCTAATTTACCGTAAAAAGATGGCGAAACTTTCATTTTATCAATAAAAATAAAAGGAGCTGCTATGAAAAAACCATAATATATGCCATTAAATGCACCGATGATAAAAGCATATAACCAAAGAATTTTATCTTTAATAATTACCTGTAAAACCTCAAAATATTTACTGCTTTGTGAAAAATCTATATACGAATTTGTTTCAGGTAAAACTTTATAATATAAAGCTAGTAATATAGTACCGGTAAGACTAAAAAATACAAAAACATCATGCCAGCTTGAATATTCTATAATATAGCCCCCTATAGATGAACCGAGAGAAGGGATAACAGCCACGGAGATAAACTAGCATAGACATATGATAACTCTGAGCCCTGATAGGAATCTCTAGCCATAGCCTGCCCAATAACAGAACCTACACTTACACCGAAAGCTTGTACAAAACGAGCTATCATCAGCAATTTCTATATTTAACTGCAAAAATGCTAATAATTGAAGATACAACATAAATAAAAAGCCCGAGTAAAGCTATAGGTCTTCTGCCATAAATATCCGATAATCTGCCAAGCGTTAATATACCGAGAGCAAATCCTAAAAAATATAATGTAGAGGTAGTTTGAGTGGTACCGCCATCAATGCCGTAATATTTAGTTAAACTCGGTAATCCTGAAGTATAAATTGTTTCCGTAGTCGGTATAAAATAAATAAGCATGAAGCATCCATGCCGGGATTTTAGCGATTATTTTCATAAATGATTTTTTTATTTCGGTTCATCAAGTCTTATCGATTAATCCGCTCCAAACAAATTCGTTCCGTAATGTTTTTTAATTTTGCTGCTCTCTCAATCAAGTAAAATAACTGCTCTTTATTAATTTTATAATTTTTATCATATCTTGCATCAACATATGCTTTTTTTACTAATTCAAAACACTCTTTTTGTTCGGGAGTTGCAATAGGAAACACTTGCAATAACTCACTATTATAATTTGCTGTTCTACTACCTAACTTTTTTATATCATGGAATTTTGGTTTATAATTAGAAAAAACGAATAAAATGCTACTGTAAAAACTTTCAGTAGCTTGATGAAGATAAAAAACACTTTTATTTAACTCGCCTCTTTTCAATGGATATTTGCAATCAATTAAAAATCCGCATCCGCTTCCAAACCATTCTTCATAATAATCTTTAACAATTTCTTTCATCTCACTCCAAGGTAAATCTTTAGCTTCGCTTAAGGTCAATTCCTTACTATCGTATAAAAGTATGCCTTCTTTTTTTAGATCAGTGAAGAAATAATGCCTAACTGACTATTTACCTCGTCTATTGATTCAAGAATTATTGATATCGCTGAATAATATGGAATAATCTGCTTTCTTATTACTCCCGTCTTCTCTAATCTTTTATATATATTATCTTCTAACCTTAAAGTAGCATGTCCTTTATATTTACCTTTCTTCAGAATTATCAAGATATCAGTATCACTATGGTAACCGTTAGGTAAATCACGGAGCCAATAAAAGAGCCATACAGAATAATCATGGCGATTTTATCCTGTGCAATATCTAGAATCTGCTGCACTATATAAAATTAAGCCTAGCTTAGATTTTTAGGGAGCGATCAGGTAAAATTGTTTTCATAATATTACTTTTTATTTCCTGGATTGCTTCGTCAATTACTTCGTAATTTCCTTGCAATGACGGATAAACCGGTCCACACAACAATGCCTACGCGGGAATGACATTGCAACACTTTTCTGTAGTCTACAATAAGACCTAATACTTTAAGTATTTAAACGTTAAATCTAAAATGTACTATATCCCCATCCTGCATTTTATATTCTTTACCCTCTAAACGCATTTTACCTACTTCCTTGGCTTTTGCTTCACTACCAAGGTTTATATAATCTTCATAGCCGATAACTTCTGCTCTAATAAAGCCTTTTTCAAAATCGGTATGAATAATACCGGCAGCAGCCGGTGCAAGCGTGCCGTCTTTAAAAGTCCAACTATGAGCTTCTTTAGGACCTATAGTAAAAAAGCTTTTAAGGTTTAAAAGATTATACCCTTCTTTAATTACTTTACTAAGCCCTGTTTCATTTAAGCCTATAAATTTTAAAAACTCTTCTTTTTCTTCCATGCTTTTAAGTAAAGCAATCTCAGCTTCTATTTTTGAAGAAATTACGACGCTTCTAGCATTTTCTTTCTTTGCTCTTGCCGCTACTAATTTTGTAAATTCATTACCTATCGCTGCATCTTTTTCAAGTACGTTACATATATATAAAACAGGCTTAGAAGTAATTAACTGCAATTGTTTTAAATTATCAGCTCCTAAAGCTTCATTTAGCACTCTTGCAGGTTTACCATTAGCTAGCACTTTATAAACCTCTTTTAACAGTTCTATTTGCTTTGCCATTGTTTTATCACCTGACTTTAAGCGTTTTTCACTTGTTGCTAAACGCTTTGCGACCGATTCTATATCAGCAAGTATTAACTCTGTTTCAATAACCTCAAGGTCATGGATTGGGTCGACTTTGTTATGTACGTGCGTTATATCCTCATCTTCAAAGCAACGCAGTACGTGCAGTATTGCATAGACTTCCCTGATATGAGATAAAAACTTATTACCTAGCCCCTCCCCTTTGCTTGCTCCTTTAACAAGTCCTGCAATATCGACAAGCTCAATATAAGACGGAATAATTTTTCTGCTTCCTGCTAAGCGTGCGAGTCGTTGTAAACGCTCATCAGGCACTAAAACTTTGCTGCTATTAGGCTCAATAGTACAAAATGGATAATTAGCGGCATCCGCAGCCTGACTTGCCGTTAAGGCATTAAATAACGTCGACTTACCAACATTCGGCAACCCAACAATTCCTAGTTTTAGTATCATCAATCTTTCCGTAAACAATAATTATAGAATCTTTTGCGTAACCGTATCTTGTAAATTCTAGCTTATATCCTAATTTCTCGTAAAAAGGTTTAGACTGAAAATCCATAGTCGCTAAAGCAATAAAATTACAGCAACGCTCACGTGCTAATTCTTCAGCTTTTTCCATTAATATTCTTCCATATTTTTTGTTTCTATGATTTGCATCTACAAACAATGCAGTAATATACAAACTACCCCAAAGGCTTATTCCTTGCATACCGATAATAAAATTTTTATCTTGATCTAAGCATGAGAAAGCAAAAGATTTTAAATCTCCTGTTAAACCTTTCTTTTCTCTTGCCTCTTTATTAAAAGCATCCCAAATTATAGCTGAATAGGCTTTATCCATTTCTTCAGCCTAAACAATTTCAAAATCTTGGGGCATAAGTTTTTCTTTTAATTAAAATTTTGTGGCATGGATCAGTTTTTTGTCATTGCTAGGAGGCATTGTTGCGTGGATACCACCCCGTATTGCGAGGAGCGAAGCGACGTGGCAATCTCGTCAAATATCCTGAGATTGCCGCGTCGAGGCTTCACCTATCCTCGCAATGACGATTTTTATACTATCTTATTCTTAAATTCTTCTAACTTATTCTCTAATATCAAATCAAAATTATTAACTATTCTATCTATAGCTTGCATTGCTGTTTCATACTCGGATTTCAAGAAATTATTAAGTACGTAATCTGCTACATCCTGATGATTTTGTGGTCTACCTACCCCAACCCTAATGCGATTATAATTATTGCCTATAACACCGTCAATTGATTTTAAACCGTTATGCCCGCCGTTACCACCACCGGTTTTAAATTTTATTCTACCTGTTTCTAAATCAATATCATCATGAATAACAAAGATTTTTGCGGGGTGGATATTATAATATGTTTTCACTGATATCACTGACTTACCGGACAAGTTCATATAGGTAGTGGGCTTTATAAAAATTATCTTTTGTCCATCACTAATAGTTTCAGCAATCTCGCAATTGAATTTTTTCTTTGTACTAAATGCTGAATTATATTGGTTTGCTATTTTCTCTATAGCAATAAAGCCGATATTATGCCTCGTATATTGATACTCTTTTCCTGGATTACCAAGACCAATAACAAGAATCATAATAATTTACCTAATAAATAGTAATGGAAAATTTTTGAAGCAATATTAATTTGGAAGAAGTATATGAATATTCAGAATGTCATTCTCGTTTCTAGCGGCATTGCCAGCGTGGATCGGAAAACTTACTCGATGTCATTCCCACCTACGCGGGAATGACATAAAACGAGCCAATCAACAACACCTACGAATCCTCGCAATAACGATTTAAGTATCTAAGCAAGTCCTTATCCGTGAGAATTATCTCACTTCCCTGCTTCAGGGGCTTGTTGTTCACCTTCAGCTTCAATTTTTGCTCCTCTACGTCCTATTATAGTTGCAAGGACAAATTCTTTTTTTGTAACAAAACTACATCCTTTCGGTAATTCTATTTTTGACGATTTTAGCGCAGTAGCAATAGGCATATTAGTAACATCTATAGTTACGTTCCTTGGGATATTATTAACATCACATAATAAAGTAACTCTTCTTTTTACTATATTAAAGTACCCACCCCTTTTAACGCCTAAAGCTCTTTCTTTCCCTTCATATACTACAGGCACTTCCATTTTTTGGGTTTTTGCTTCTAAAAAGACAAAATCAACATGGCGTACTATATCCGTAACGGGATGTAACTCTACGGCTTTTGGTAATACCTTATATTGCTTCTTATCGATCGTTACATTAATTAACTGAGAGATAAAAGCCGGCTTTCTATAATTTTTAGTTATTTCTTTTTCTTCCAAAGAAATACTAACAGGTGTTTTACCCGCTCCGTAAATAATAGCCGGAACACGCCCTTCTCTTCTTAATGCTCTTGCTGCTCCCGTACCAAATTCCGTGCGAGGTTTCGCTTCAAGTTCTAATATTTCACTCATTATTTCAACACTTTAAACTTAAAAAAGATTATAATAGCTTCAATTAATATAAAATTCAAGTATTTTGTAAAAAACTTATAAGGCATTGCTTAGAAACGGTTGATATCGTCATTACGAGCGGCTAAAGGCCTTGTTGCATAGCTCAGAAAAAGTGTTCAATGTCATTCCTGCGAAAGCAGGAATCCAACATAAAGCGAGATAACCTCCGCTTTTAATTTCAAAAATTTGCTGTATTTATACTTTGTTCTAGATTCCCGCTTTCGTGGGAATGACATAAACCGCGCTATGCAATAACGCCGTAATTTCCTAGCAATGACGTAAACTTTTTAAATTATCAACCTATTTCTAAGCAATGCCACCAATAACACTTTACTCAATTCCTAAAATTTTATGAGTCTGCAGCGATAACCTAGCACCGCTTTCTAGTGCTAATTTTACCGCTAACTCATTATTTTCGTCATTAAGTCTTTGGTTGTTTTGATCTATAGGTTGAATAAAAACCGGTATATTATAAGAGGTTTGCCCTACTTCCGGTATGAAATTATATTCTAAAATATTTTTAGCAACGATGAATTTCACCGCACTAATTTGAGATAATAAATCCTCTCTTATTTTGCTATAACCGGTTTTACCGGCTTTCGGCGAACAAATTATATACACTTCATTTGGCAAAGAGCGATATAACGTACCGTTAGTCTCTATTTGGACTTTAAAATCTTGGTCTAATAACTTCTGACATAATAATTCTATAGGTTGACGCATCGGCTCGCCACCGGTGATTACTACCAAATTAATCGATCTTTCATTTTTAGAATTTAATGCCAAGCTTTCTACTTTATCTAAAATCTCAACTATATCTACTAGCTGAAAATCCTCAAACTCCGTATCACAAAAATTACAAGCAAGATTACACCCTCCAAGCCTAATAAAGATTGCAGGGCAACCTACAAAAATGCCCTCCCCTTGTATAGTCTTAAAAATGGACTGTACCTCTAACTTAGTACCGTCACCATTTAATATGCTTCTTTTAGGATTTTGTCCAAACATTTTCAGTATTAATATGTATTCAGAATCCCCATTGTAGCAAATAGTTTAAAAAAATAATAGAGTTTAATAGAGGTGTTTACTCAATAAAAATTTAATCAAGTGCTGCAATAGATAGATGCATACGCGTCAAGTTAAGGGATGTTTATAAGTTTAAGAGAAGATAAAGTAGATTTTTTTGTTTTCCTATATTTATCTTTTAAGCAAAAACTTACCCAAGCTATTCGTAAATTTTTAAAGAAGTTTTTTAA